>CAZUVI010000001.1:0-8304 GCA_964623795.1 uncultured Candidatus Saccharibacteria bacterium
CGCGAAGAGGCATACGAAGGGTTCAGCTTCGTGCCGCTCGTGACCAACACATAGGATATTTACTATTTTCTCTTTACTACTTACTATCGTGATATGACATTAGCGGAACAGAGGGAAGAGCGGACGTTCATACTCGTGAAGCCGGACGGCGTAAAGCGCGGTCTGGTGGGGGAGTGCGTCACGCGCCTCGAGCAGCGCGGCCTCAAGATCATCGGCCTCAAGATGATCCGGGCGACCAAGGAGCATATCGACGGCCATTTGCCGAGGAGCAAGGAGTGGATGGAAGCGGTCGGCCAGAAGTCGCTCAACGATTACGGGACTTATGGCATCGATCCCGTGGAGCTTCTTGGAACGGACGACCCGCAGAAGATCGGTCAGATGGTGCGCGGGTGGGGCGTGGAGTTCCTGACCTCCGGCCCGATGGTGGCGATGGTGGTGAAGGGCATCCACGCGATCGCGATGGTCCGGAAGATCGTGGGGAACACCCTGCCTTCAAAGGCGGAAATGGGCACGATCCGCGGCGACTACTCGGTGGATTCCGCCATTCTTGCGAACTCCGGCAAGCGGGCGGTCCATAACCTGGTGCATGCTTCGGGCGACGCGGAGGAAGCGGCGCATGAGGTCCTGCACTGGTTCGCGCCCGAAGAGATCCACGACTACAAACGCGCCGAGGAAGACATCATGTTCTAAGTTCTGAATTGCCTAGAAATGGTGACGCCCCTCCAGAGGAGGGGCGTTCGCTTAATCCTTACGTTCGCAGATGCAGAGGCGGGGAGTGTTCGCTTCGCGCCAGCGCGCGAAGGCGGGGTCGTTCTCTTCGAGCCAAGCGACCACCATAGAGCGCGGGACCCAATGGAGCTTTACCTCCTTGGACCGCGCGTGGTCGATGTCGCCCTGCATGCCGGAGGAGACGCCGCGGTCGTCCGTGACCACGATGACCCAGGCACAGCGCTCGAGGCGTTCCCGTCCCAGCGCGAGGCCGAGCGCGCGCTCTTCGGGAGAGAAGTCGTCGAGAAGGTTGCAGTAGTAGTCGCCGGTCGCCTCCGGATCGTACCCCCGGAGGAGGGCGTAGCGGGCGTACATTCGCATATCCGCCCGGTTCCGCTCGAATTCCGCAGGCGTTGCGCCGCTGACCTTGGAACAGATGAAGGCTCGTTCCCGCATCGGACGTTCCTTTCCCTGGAACTGGAAATGGTGCTGCCTCTATGGTGCAGAAGGACCGCGCCATTCGTCAAGCTGCTTGCGGGGGCGCTGGGCTTGCCGTAGGATTGACGGCAGCATATTGAAGCGGATGCTTCAAAGGAGGCGGGGGATGATCGTCACGCTGACCGGCGCCTCCGGCGTCGGAAAGTCCAGCATTATGAAGGGCGCTCTCGAGCGCCTCGGCCCGAGCGCACGGATCCTCGAGAGCTGCACGACGCGCGCGCCGCGGCCAAGCGACCTGCCTAGCGAATACCGCTATCTTGATTCGCGCGAGTTCCAGGCGGTGCGCGCCGAGGGCCGGTTCTTGTGGACGGTCGAGGTGCATGGCGCCTCCTACGGCACGCCGAAGATCGCCGTCCTCGCCGCGCTTTCAGAACCGCAACGGCTTTCGTTCATGATCCTCGTGCCGGACGTGCTTCGCATCCTCGACGCCTTTGTGCGGAATGTTATGGGCGCGGATGCGGACCATCACCTCACTTCCTTTTTCGTTCTCTCGCCCGGACCTGCGGAACTCCATGCCCGTCTTGTAAGGCGCGGCGATGGCGAGGCAGCGATCGTTCGGCGTCTGAACGACTGCTTCGCTTGGGAAGCGGAGGCGCGCGCCTCCGGCATCCCCTATATCTTCATCGAGAACAGCGGACCGCTGGCCAACGCCGTGCGGCGTGTCAGGTCCGTTCTCTCGTAACGCTTTGCGCCCCTCACCTTTCTCTTAAGGCGGAGGGGCTATCTTTTTATGAGCGTGGTAAGGAAGAAGACGGCCGAGGCGGCGGCGATGGCCGAGGGGCCGAGCTGCCAGCCAAACTGTTCTGCGAGGACGGTTCCCGCGAGCATTGCAAAAATGGCGATGCCGCCCGACCACGCAAGGAACGGCGTGAAACCGTGTGCGAGTTTCCGGGCGCTCACGGCAGGGATGATGATGAGCGAACCCATAAGGAGCGCGCCGATGAAGCGGAGACCGAGGATGATACTTGCTACAAAGACCAGAAGGAACGCGAGGTTCAGGATGCGCGTTCTGATGCCCGACGCGCGCGCGAGGTCGCGGGAGATCAAGCTGATCATGATCTGATGGCGGAACGAGAGCACGAACGCGACAATGCCGACGCTCACGACGGCCGCCGTCCAGAATTCCGCCGTACTTAACTGCTCAAGCGAACCGAAGAGCGCCTCGATGAGTTCTTCCTGGGGCGTGATAATAGTGCCCAGGGCGAGGGCGGCGGCGAAAACGACGCCGATCACCGCATCTATGTTGGTTCGGGAACGCTCCTCAAGCGTCCAGATGAGAAAGGCGCCGAGGACGAGCGCCAACGAGCCGCCAAGGAGGGGATTCACGCCGAAGAGAAGGGCAAGGCCGATGCCGGGAAGGGCGATGTGCGAGACCGGATCGGCCGCGAGCGTCATGCGCCGCATGAGCGCGAAGGCCCCCACGAGTCCCGCGGTAAGGGCGACGAGCGCCGAGAGGACAAGGGAAGAGGAGAGAAGATCAGCGGCGATGGTCATGGTGAAAATTATGGAACAAGGCCGGGTGATGGCCATAGAGCCGCGCGAGCGTCTCCGGCGTGAGCGTTTCGACTGGCTCGCCGAAACACGTTCGCGTCCGGTTCACGCAGAGAACGGTGTTCGCATGGCGGTAGACGAGATGAAGGTCGTGGGAAATGAGGAGGAGCGTGAGCTTATGTTCGTCCTGGAGCCGGTGGAGCGTCTCGTAGACCTCTTCTTCGCCCGCGACGTCCACGCTCGCCGTTGGCTCGTCGAAGAGCAGGACATCCGGCTTGCCGATCAGGGCGAATGCGATCATGGCGCGCTGGAACTGCCCCGAGGACAGCTCGCCCAAGTTCCGCGCCAAGACGGCGTTCTCGAGCCGCACGGAGGCAGCTGCCCGCGCCACATCCTCCTTTCCGGCGCCCGAAACGCGCGCTTTGGAGTGGAGGAAGTCACGCGCGGTAAGCGGCAACTGCCGGTCGATGTCGAGTTTCTGCGGAACATAGCCGATCTTCGTCTGCGGCGCCCAGCGTACGGTGCCAGTGTACGGAATGGTGGAGAGGAGCGCACGGAAGAGCGTGGTTTTGCCGGAACCGTTGGGGCCGATGATGGCGAGCGCCTCGCCGCGCTCGACAAAAAAAGAGATGTCCTCGAGCACGATAAAATCGCCGAACGCGACGTTCAGGTTCTGGACGTCAAGGATCTTCTCTTCGCTTCGCGCGCGCTCTTTCACGGCCATGATTTTGTTAGTATACTACAAGAGTATTCGCGATGGGGAAGATCATTGGAGCCATTCGAAACTATGAAACGGAGATCGGCCGGCTTGGCCTTGGTTTTGTGTTGGTCTACGCCGGCGTTTCGAGCCTGCTCGCGCCCGAGGACTGGATCGGTTTCGTTCCGACGGCGGTCGAGGTCGCGGTCAGCCGCGAGACCTTTCTCGCGCTCCACGCCGTTCTTGAGCTGGTTGCGGGAGCGGCGCTGCTCGTGAACGTCGGCGCCTTTTGGGGCGCGCTCTTCGGAGCCGCGAACATGGCCGGCATCCTTCTCGCGACCGGCGTTGACCTTATCACGTTTAGGGATGTAGGATTACTGGCGCTCGCGCTCATGCTTATGGCCCGCCTTTCCCGTCCGAAAGAATAGCCGCCACCTTAGCTCAGCGGCAGAGCAACGCTTTCGTAAAGCGTGGGTCCCCGGTTCGAATCCGGGAGGTGGCTCCAGGACCAAAACTATATGACACACGAAGAACTCGCGAAAAGCATCAAAGAACTGCAAGAGGATGCCCGCCGCTTAGGCGGGTGGCTTTGACCAGGAAAAAAAGCGCGTCCGGCAAAAAGAGCTGGAGTTCGAAATAAGCGACCCGGACCTCTGGAAAAACCCCGCTGCAGCCGAGGCGAAAACGAAGGAATACGGCCAGCTCAAGAATCTTTTAGGGCGCTACGACGACATCGTGACGGGTCTTGAGTTGCTTGCGGGGGCCCCGGATGAGAACGAGTTTTACGCTTTGCGCCGGAAGTTTCGCACGCTTGAAACAGAACAGCTATTCTTGGGCCCATACGACAAGCAGAACGCTACCCTATCCATTTTCGCCGGCGTAGGCGGGCAGGACGCTGAAGATTGGGCGGCGATGCTTCTTTCGATGTACCAGGGCTACGCCGCTTCGCGCGGCTGGAAGTCGCGCGTGATCGACGAGTCGCTTGGCGATTTTCAGTCAAAGACCGGACGCCAACCGCTTCGAAGCGCGGCCCTCGAAATAAAAGGGGAGTACGCATACGGTTATTTGAAGCGGGAATCCGGCGTGCATCGTCTCGTGCGCATATCGCCGTTTTCCGCAAAAGATCTGCGGCATACCTCGTTTGCGCTCGTCGAAGCGCTTCCCGAACTGCCGGCTATCGAGGAAGAAAAGTTCGTAATCCCGCCCGAAGACCTTAGGATCGAGCTCTCTCGCGCGGGCGGCCCGGGCGGCCAGAACGTGAACAAGGTGGAAACCGCGGTTCGCATCATTCACGTGCCGACGGGCGTTGCCGCGGCCTGCCGGGCGGAGCGTTCGCAGTCGCAGAACCGCGAGCGCGCGATGAAGCTTTTGCGCGCCAAGCTCTTTA
Organism: uncultured Candidatus Saccharibacteria bacterium; assembly: GCA_964623795.1. Classification (GTDB taxonomy): domain Bacteria; phylum Patescibacteriota; class Minisyncoccia; order UBA6257; family CAYSDW01; genus CAYSDW01. The sequence goes on from CAZUVI010000001.1 coordinate 4,782, forward strand.
AGTTGATGGAGGAAACGCAAGCCAAGGAGCTGGGCGAGCTGCGCGTCAAAGCAAAGCCGGAGTGGGGGAGCCAGATCCGCTCGTATGTGCAGAATCCCTACCAGCTCGTGAAGGACCACCGCACGGGGGCGGAAACGACGCAGGTCGAGGAGGTGCTCGGCGGAAACCTTGAAAAATTCATCGAGGCCGAGATAGAATTAGGGCGGTCCGCCGATGTCCGATAAAGGCGGCTTTCTTCCATGATCGTCTTTCAGAACGTATCAAAGCTCTACGGCAACGGCCGTTCGACGGCCCTGGAGGACGTCACGTTCAAGATCGAGCCGAACGAGTTCGTTTCCCTGGTCGGCAGGTCCGGAGCGGGCAAGTCGACCGTCATCAAGCTTTTGATCGGCGAGGAACGGCCCAGCCGGGGAAGGATCGTCTTCGGTTCGTACGAGGTGAACAAGCTCAAGGCCAATGAGCTGCCGCAGCTCCGGCGGCATATCGGCTTGGTCTTTCAGGACTTCCGCCTTTTGCCGAACAAGAACGCCTACGAGAATGTGGCGTTCGCGCTTGAGGTGGCGGGTCGTGTCCAGCGGGAGATCGTGGAGCTCGTGCCCCAGGTCCTCGACATGGTAGGGCTCTCCGACCGGATGAATAACTTTCCGCATGAGCTCTCGGGAGGAGAAAAACAGCGCGTGGCGATCGCCCGGGCGATGATCCACCGCCCCGAAGTGATCGTGGCTGATGAGCCGACGGGCAACCTTGATCCGACGAACACGGCGGAGATCATCAAGCTGCTCCTCAAGATCAACGAACTGGGCACGACGATCATTCTTGCGACCCACGACAAGGAGATCATCAATCATCTCGAACGCCGCGTGATCACGCTCGACGGCGGCCGGGTCATCCGCGACGAAAAGAAAGGGAAATACATACTCATCTAAATGCTTGGCACAGCGCTACAAGTGTTCCGTATCGCAGAGCTGCGGAACAAGATCGTTACGGTTCTCGGACTCCTCGTGGTGTTCCGGCTTTTTGCGGCCATTCCGATATCGGGCGTGGATGTCGAGCAGCTGCGCAACTTCTTTTCCTCGAACCAGCTCCTGGGCTTTTTGAACATTTTTTCGGGCGGCGGCCTTTCCAACCTTTCGGTGGCGATGCTCGGCGTCGGTCCCTATATCACCGCGACCATCATCATGCAGCTTCTCACGATGGTCTTTCCGAATCTCAAGAAGCTCTATTACGAGGAGGGTCCCGCGGGCCGCGCGAAGTTCAACCGCATCTCGCGCTATCTCACCGTGCCGCTCGCGGCGCTGCAGGGCTACGGCTTCCTGAACCTGCTTATCTCGCAGAACGTGCTCCAGCCGCTCGATCTTTTCGGGATGATCCGGAACGTGGTCCTCATCATCACCGGCACCCTCATCCTCATGTGGCTTGGCGAGATCATCACCGAACGGAAGATCGGCAACGGCATTTCGCTTATCATCTTCGCGGGCATTGTGAGCGGATTGCCGCAGTATTTCACGCAGCTGTATTTCCAGCTCCGCACGGCGACGTTCGAAGACCCGACCAAATACCTCGTCTTTGCTCTCGTAAGCGTGCTTGTCATCGCCGGCGTTGTCTTCATCAACGAGGGCGAACGCAAGGTGCCCATTTCCTACGCGCGCCGCGTGCGCGGCACAAAACTTTTCGGCGGCGTTTCGAGCTACCTGCCCCTCAAGGTAAACCAGGCGGGCGTGATCCCGATCATCTTCGCTATCTCCCTTCTGCTCTTTCCTCAATTTTTCGCCCAGATGCTCTCGCCGTTCTCGCCCGCGCTCTCGGCGACCCTTACCGGCGTCGTCACCCGCGCGTTCAATAACCCGTTCATCTACAGCTTCTTCTACTTCGCGCTGGTCGTGGTCTTTACCTTCTTCTATACGTCCGTAACTTTCGACCCCAAAGAGATATCGAAGAATCTTCAAACCGGCGGCGGTTTTATTCCCGGCATTCGTCCCGGCGCGCCGACCGGCGAGTTCTTACAAAAGGTCATCAACCGCATCACCCTGCCGGGCGCAATTTTTCTGGGCGCCATTGCGGTCTTGCCGACGCTTTCGCAGGCCGTGATCGGCGGCCCGCTCTTCCAAGTCGGCGGCATCGCGCTCCTCATCGTGGTCGCGGTGGCGCTCGAGACGATGCGCCAGATCGACTCCCAGCTTACGGTCCGCGAGTACGAAGGGCTCTAATACAACCACCGTTCTATCATGAAGTTAGCTGTCATCATTTACGGCCCTCCCGGCAGCGGGAAGGGGACGCAGGCGAATCTTTTGGCGGAGAAGTTCGGCCTGTACCACCTCGACACTGGCCGCTACATCGAGCAGGTGGTCCACGACCCGGCGAACCGCGCGAACAAGATCATCGAGCGCGAACGGCGCTTTTTTGACACCGGAATTCTATGCACGCCGTCGTGGGTGCGCGCGATCGTGGAGAAGAAGACCCGCGAGATCCGGGCGGCCGGCTTTGGCATCATCTACAGCGGCTCGCCGCGCACGCTTCCGGAGGCGGGAGCGCTTATCCCGCTTCTCGAAAAGCTGTACGGAAAGAAGCGCGTTCTTCCCTTTGTGCTTAAGGTGCGGCCTGGAACCTCGCAGTTCCGGAACGGCAACCGGTGGATCTGCCGCTTGTGCGGCAGGCCGCTCATGTACTCGCCGCGGTTAAAGTATCCGCACTGCCCCGCCTGCGGTTCGCCGCTCCATCGGCGGACGCTCGATGCTCCCGAGGTCATTAAGAAACGTCTCGTTGAATATCATGAACGCACCGAGCCCATCTTCAACTATCTTAAGAAACGCGGCTATAAGCTCATCGCGATCGACGGCGAGCCCCTGCCGTACAAAGTGTTCGCGAGTTTGCGGTCGGCTATAGAACGGAGGTTGCGATGATAAAGACGGAACACGAGGTCGCAATAATGCGCGAGGCCGGCAGGCGCCTCGCGCGGATCGTTTCGCGCGTCGCAGGGGAGGCGGCGCCGGGCGTGACGCTTAAGGCGCTCGACTCGCTTGCGCGCCAGCTCATCATGGACGGCGGCGACGAGCCCGCCTTTTTGGGCTACCGGCCGGAGGGCGCTCTCCGCCCGTACCCGTCCTCCATCTGCGCTTCGGTGGGCGGCGTGGTGGTTCACGGCGTCCCGACCTCGTATGCCTTGAGGCACGGCGACGTTCTGAAGCTCGACTTTGGTCTCCGGCACAAGGGCTACTGCGCCGACATGGCGGTCACGGTGCCCATCGGGAGCGTGAAGGCGGAGGAGAAGCGGCTCATCGAAGCGACGCGGCGCGCGCTTGATGCGGGCATCGCCGCAATGGAGCCCGGCAAGCGCCTGGGCGACGTCGGCTGGGCAATCGAGCATGTGGTGCGCAAAGGGAAGTTCCACGTGGTGCGCGGTCTTACGGGCCACGGCGTCGGGAAGCGTCTTCACGAAGAGCCGGTGGTCTACAACTATGGTACGCCGGGCAAGGGCCTGTTCTTGAAGGCGGGCATGACGCTCGCCTTGGAGCCCATGGTCGCG
>CAZUVI010000001.1:8314-35822 GCA_964623795.1 uncultured Candidatus Saccharibacteria bacterium
GAGACTGCGGATAGGAGCACGGCGGCCCACTTCGAGCACACGGTGCTTGTGGGCAAAGACGGGCCGGAGATCCTTACGCTCGAGATATAATAGAAGCACCCGCTCAATGGCTAAACCGTTCCTCTCGGTGGTGATACCGGCGTACAACGAGGCGAAGCGCATCCCGCTTACGCTCATAGACATAGACAAGCATCTGCACGCGTGCGATTTCAGCTACGAGATCATCGTGGTTGACGACGGCTCGAAGGACGCGACTGCCGAGATCGTGAACCGTTTCATTCCGCTCGTGAGGAATCTCAAGCTCATCGACAACAAGGTGAACCGCGGCAAGGGCGCGGTGGTGCGGCAGGGGATGCTCGCCGCGAAGGGCGCCCTCCGGCTCTTCACCGACGCGGACAACTCCACGTCCATCGACCAGTTCAATAAAATGCTGCCGCACTTCAAGGAGGGGTATGACATCGTGATCGGTTCGCGCGATGTCGAAGGCGCGCGTCTCGAACCGCCGCAACCCTGGCATAAGCGGCTTCTGGGCAACCTCGGCAACCTCTTCATTCAGACCGTGCTCCTCCCGGGCATATGGGACACGCAGTGCGGCTTTAAGGCGTTCCGCGAGGAGGCGGTTGAGGAGATCTTCCCCATGCTCACGATCGATCGGTGGGGGTTCGACATCGAGATCCTCTCGCTCGCGCGGGCGCAGGGCTACCGCATCAAGGAGGTCCCTGTGGTCTGGGTGAACGACCCCCACTCCCATGTGAAGCCGACGGCTTATTTGCAAGTGCTCTGGGAAACCATTACAATCCGCTGGCGGCTTTATCGCGGCAGATACCCGCTTCGCCACCCGGCACTTCCGGAAAACGCGGGAGTATAAAATTCTTATTTTATGACGGACAATAAATTTTACGTGACCAAGGAGCGTCTCGAGGAGCTGCAGAAGGAGCTTGAGACGCTGAAGACCGAAAAACAGATCGAGGTGGCGGAGCGGCTGAAGCGCGCCAAGGAGTTCGGCGATCTTTCCGAGAATTCCGAGTACTCGGAGGCAAAAGAGGAGCAGGCGCAAGTGGCGGGCCGCGTCTTCGAGCTTGAGAACATGATCAAGAACGTGGCCATCATCAAAAAGGCCGCGGGCAAGGAAACGGTTCAGATCGGCTCGACTTTTACGGTGAAGAAGGACGGCCGGGAGTTCCGCTACACTCTGGTGGGTTCGGAAGAGGCCCATCCTGCCGAAGGCAAGATCTCGAACGAATCGCCCCTGGGACGGGCGTTCCTGGACAAGAAAGCGGGCGCGTCGGTGATGGTGGAGACGCCGGGCGGCAAGGTGGAGTATCTTCTCGTTTCGATCGAGTAGGGGTGAGCACTCCTGATGTTGTACGAAAACACGTTGTCTATTTTCCCAGCGCGAAAATAGCAACTCGCTCTCGGCCGCACTCACGCTGTCGCTTGCGCTCGTCTGGCTTTGCCAGACACCGTGCCCGCTCGGCCTCCGAGACGGTTTTCTTAACAACAGTCAGGAGTGCTTTTTATGGGTAGTAAAGCCGGCAAACTTGGGCGATAATAAAAGGCATATCCATGCTCGACGACCTGCGGCAAGAGCGCGAACACAAGCTCGAACGACTCGCGGACCCCTATCCGGCGCGGGTGCGCCGCACGCATACCGTTGCCGAATGCCAAAAAAGGTTCGGCATGCTTTCTTTCCTCAAACGGCCCGTCGCCGTCGTTGGCCGCATCCACGGTCTCCGCGACCAGGGCAACATCATCTTTGCCGATCTTCGGGACGGAACGGGCGATATCCAGCTCGTGCTCCAAAAGAAGGGGCTTTCCAACTTTGCGGAATTCAAGGCAGCGCTCGACATCGGGGATTTTGTTGCGGCGGAAGGGGTGCTCTTCAAAACCAAGAAAGGCGAGAAGAGCGTGCGCGCGAAGAGCGCGGGGATCACCGCAAAATCGCTCCGGCCCCTGCCATCCGACTGGTACGGTCTCAAAGATCCGGAGGAACGGATGCGCCGCCGTTATCTTGATTTCGCGCTGAACGGCGAACAGCGCTGGCTTCTCGAGGCGCGCGCGGAGATCATAAGCGACCTGCGCGGCTTTTTGCGCGCGGAGGGATTTCTCGAAGTGGAAACGCCGGTACTCCAACCGATCCCCGGCGGCGCCCGAGCAAAGCCTTTTAAAACCCATTACAACGCACTGGGCCAGGATTTTTATCTGCGCGTCGCGCCCGAACTTTACCTCAAGAGGCTCCTCGTGGGCGGTTTCGAGAAGGTGTTCGAGATCGGCAAGGTGTTCAGGAACGAAGGCATTGACCGCGATCACAATCCGGAGTTCACGGAGCTCGAACTCTATTGGGCGTATCAGGACTATGAAGGACTGATGGGATTTGTGGAGAAGATGCTCAAGCGGTACATCCCGGGGAACTGGGAAAGAATTTCGTTCGCGGAACTTTTCAGGAAACATGCCGGCAAGGAGTGGTACGAAGTGCCCGAGGCCGAGCTCGACGACATCTATAAGAGGAAGATTCGCTCGGCCGGAGCAATTGAGCGCACGACTTTTGTGACCGACTACCCGGAACGCATCATGGCGCTTGCGAAGTACAAACAGGACGGGAATGGGGGCGGCAATCCGTCTGCTGACGGAGTGAATGCTCCCGCTCGCCGCCTCACGGAGAGCTTCCAGCTTATTCCGGGGCACGAATACGTGAAGGGCGGGCCCGAGCTCGTGAAGGGGTTCTCCGAGATGAACGACCCCCGGCTCCAGCGAGCGCAGATGGAAGAACAAGAGGCGCGATTCAGGAAAGGCGATGAGGAGGAAGCGCGTCTCGACAAGGACTTCCTCGAAGCGCTCGAGTACGGCATGCCGCCGGCCGCAGGCATGGGTCTCGGCATAGACCGGCTTGTCCTTCTCGCGGTGAGGCGTCGTTTCAAAGAGAAGTTCGGGCGCGAACCGGAGGAGGTGAACGGCGTCCGCGACATTATTGCCTTTCCGACGCTTCGGCAGAAAGATTAGAACCATGATCGACGTCGAACTCATACGGAACGAGCCGGACCACATCCGCCAAGGCCTCAAGAACAAACAGGCCGACCCCGCGCTGGTTGATCGTTTTTTGGCGCTCGACGGCGAGTGGCGGGAAGGGGTAAAAAAGCTTGACGAGCTTCGTCACGAGCAGAAGAAGCTCGGCGAGGAGCGCAAGATCGAGGAGGCAAAGACACTCAAGACCGCTATCAAGGAGCTTGGGGGGCGCGTTGCGGAGCTTGAAGCGAAGCGGAAGGAAACACTGCTCCTCATTCCAAACCCCCCGGACGAAACGGTGCCGGTAGGGAAGGACGACACAGGGAACGAGGTGCTCCGTGAAGCGGGGGAGCGGCCGCAGTTCTCATTCGCGCCCAGGTCTTACGTCGAGCTCTCGGAAAAACTCGGGCTCGTGGATACCGAGCGAGCCGGCAAGGTTTCGGGCGCGCGGTTCGGCTATCTCCTCTCCGACGCGGCGCGGCTCGAGTTCGCGCTCGTGAAGCTCGCGATGGATTTCACGACAAAGCGCGAGAATCTGGAGGCGATCATCGCCGAGAAGAACCTTTCGCTCGACCCGAGGCCGTTCGTTCCCGTGGTGCCGCCGGTCCTCATCCGGCCCGAGGCGATGCGCGCGATGGGCTATGTGGAGCGCGGCGGCGATGAGATCTATTACCTCGAGAAGGACGGCCTCTACCTCGTCGGAACCTCCGAGCAGTCGGTGGGGCCGATGCATATGGATGAGGTCTTCGAAGAGCGGGACCTGCCGCGCCGTTATATCGCCTTTTCGACCTGCTTCCGCCGCGAGGCCGGCTCCTACGGCAAGGACACGAAGGGCATCCTCCGCGTGCACCAGTTCGACAAAGTGGAGATGTTCTCGACGACGACGCCGGAGGCCTCGCGTGAGGAGCACCAACTGCTCCTGGGCGTCGAGGAGAAGCTGACGCAGCTCCTCGGCATCCCGTACCACGTCCTCGCTATCTGCACCGGCGACCTCGGTGATCCTGCCGCGGCGAAGTTCGACATCGAGGCCTGGCTGCCAGGCCAGAACGAGGGGAAGGGGGAATACCGCGAGACGCATTCCACCTCGAACACCACCGACTTTCAGGCGCGCCGGTTGAACATCCGCTACCGGAGCGCGAAGGACCGCGAGCTGCGGTTCGTGCACATGTTGAACGGGACGGCGTTCGCGATAGGCCGCATGCTCATCGCGATTATGGAGAACTATCAGACCGAGCAGGGGACTATTCGAGTCCCCGAGGCGCTCCGGTCGTATGTCGGGAAGGACGAGATCAAAGGCGAGCATGACGCGGAGCGATCCTAACCAGCGCAAAGGCCTCCGGACCTGGATCGAGCTCGACCGCGAAGCGGCGCGGCACAACGTGCAAGCGATGCGGGGCCTTCTCGCGCGGAAGACGCGGCTTATGGCGGTCGTGAAGTCGAACGCCTATGGCCACGGCCTGTACGTCTTCGCCAAGGTGCTCGATCGCCTGGGCGTCCACGGCTTCTGCGTGGATTCGGTCCTCGAGGGGTTCCGCCTCCGGAAAGAGGGGATCACGAAACCCATACTCGTTCTGGGGAGCACGCTTCCCGAGCATTTCGTGGCGGCTGCGGACTCGCGCATCACGCTCACGCTCTCGACCTTCGAGGGCATCAAGGCCTACCTGAGGACCGCCCGGAAGCCGGACGTGCATCTCAAAATAGACACCGGAATGCACCGCCAGGGATTTTTTCCCAAGGACGCTCACCGTGCGGCGGAGCTTCTCGCGCGCGACAACGTCCGCGATCGAGTTACGGGGCTCTACACCCACTTCGCTTCGGCGAAGGACGTCACGTATCCGGCGTTCACGGAGCAGCAGTTCGCGAAGTTTCTCGAAGCGGAGCGGGCGCTCCAGCGGGCCGGGTTCCGGGACCTCGTCCGTCACGCTGCGGCGACCGCGGGTACGATGCTGGGGCGTCGCTATCATCTGGATTGGGTGCGGAGCGGCATCGCGCTCTATGGTTATTACCCATCCCGCGAGCTTGAGGTCCAGCTTCCGGAGGTGAAACTTCGGCCGGTGCTCTCGTGGCACGCGGTTGCGAGCGAAGTGAAACGCCTGCCCCGCGGCGCTTTTGTTGGCTACGATCTTACGGAGCGGTTGGGGCGGCCGACGAGTGCGGCGGTGCTTCCCGTCGGCTACTGGCACGGCATTCCGCGCGCCCTTTCGGGCACGGGGCGCTTCGTCCTCGGCCGCGTTCCCGCCCGCATCCTCGGCCGCGTATCGATGGACATGACGGTGATCGACGCGACCGACGCGCACGCTAAGGTCGGCAGCGTCGCAACGCTCGACATGCACGACGCCATCGCGAAGAGCGGCACGACCTCGTATGAATTTCTTACGCGCATTAATCCCCTGATCGAGAGGATCGTGGTTTAGAACCCATGACTGTTTCCGTACGCACCATCTACGAGAAAAAAAAGAGGGTCCGTCTCAAACTGAAGCTTACGATGCTGGCTGCGGGACTGCTCGCCGTCCTCGGCGCGTTTTCATATCTAAACTGGGAAAAGAACCTGTTCGAATTCAAGGAAGTGGTGCTGTCGGGCGCGGGTTCCCTTTCTCGTGAGGAGCTTTTGGGCGGCTTGCCCGGCCAGGGCACGGGGCCCGTCTCGTTCTTCTCGCCGGTACGCGTTTCGCATCCCGCGATCGCCGGCGCGGCGATCCATCGCGATTATTTTAATAGAATTTTACGGATCGATATCACGGAGCGCGAACGATACGGCGTTTGGTGCGCTGACGCGTGCTTTTGGTTCGACCGCGAAGGGATGCTCTTTTCGCCGGCGCCGCGCGCCGAGGGCGCGCTCGTGCGCCGCGTTCGCGACACGACCGGCCGTTCTCTCGCATTGGGCGGGCAGGCGCTTCCCGGGGACCAGCTCCGTTCGCTCGTGATCGCCTTTGACATGCTGGAACGCGCCCGGCTCACCGTAGAGGAGGTCGTCCTTGAAGACCTCTCGCGCGCGGAGGCAACCGCCCAGCTTCTCCTCGGCCCGCGCGTCTTGTTCAGCTTGCGCAACGACCCCGCATTTGCCTATGAACCTCTCCTGAACCTTGCCGGAGAGTTGGAAAAATTGGCCTATATCGATCTCCGGACGGACCAGCGCATCTTCCTCAAATACCGCTGAATCGCGGCCCTGCCTGCCGGGAGGCATGGCCTGCTTGTTCGCGAGGGCTGTGGATTGCGCCCTGAGGGGGTCGTTTGCTATACTTACGGTACGACGCGGAGAGACGGCGTCGGTGCTGGGGGCGGGCGACAGGACGCCCGGCACGGGCTGCCCTAGGAGGAGCAACACGCGGTCGACCGCACTACGGACTACCGACTCCTCCCTCGAACGGAACTGCTCGCTCCCGCACACGATCCACGTCCCGAACGCCGTCTCTCCCCGTCGCTCCTCGCCCTTTTACACCCCAAACTACGGAGCTACTGGCTCCGCTCGCACTTTTGAAGCCCCGCCTCGCGGGGCTTCTCCTTATTTTAATTTGTAGATAAAGATCGACGTGCCGGCGCGCGCGTAGGGCTTATAGGGATCCTGGATCGCGGCGAGCCAGCGATATTCATCCTCGGGTTTACGCACGAATCCAGGGGCCGTTTTCCCGAACGCGCTCTGGAGCGTGTTCACGGACACCGCAAGCCACCCGATGCCTTCTTCGCGAGGATCATTTTTTGCCGACCACCACGGAACGAAGGCGGCGCCGAGCTCGTAGCCGGGACTTCCTCCGCCAAAGTAATCCACGGCGATCGTTTCGATATTGTGCCCGCGCGCCCAGTCGCGAAGCCGATACATGTCCTGGCCCCAGTCATAGTTCGAATCAACCGCGAACCGGTAGCCGTTTTGGACGCCGCCGCCCAACTGGTTGGAATACGAGAGATAGAAGGGCCAAGCGGCCGCGACTTCGATGAGAAACGCGACGACGAGAGCCGAGAGCGCGAGTGATTTTAGAGAGAGGACGAAGAACGAGCGGAGCCGGAGCAGGAATTGCACAAAGAGCGTTCGCGGCGAGACCGCCTGCCGCTCGAGCCAACGCCGTACGGCGCCGGTCGCGAGGATATACATGAACGGCAACGTTGGCAGGATGTGCCGCACGCCGATGTTCAGATTGCTCCTCACGCTCCATGTCCAGTAGATGAGCACAAAGAGCAGCATCGCGAATTCATAGAAGTTGATGGTCAGGTAGTCGCCGAAGCGCGCAGTGCGGCGTGCGATCGCCCGCATGACGCCGATCATGCCAAGAAGCGTTCCGAGCGCGACGAAAACGAGGACGGCAAGCGGTTCCTTGAGCGCATAGGTTACGGGGAAGTAGTACCAAGAGCCAACGGAGGAAACTTCGCCCAAGAAGTAGCCCGTGTTCCCGCCCGCGGAACGCTGCACCACCATAAGAACGCCCAAGGCATATTCCGCAAGAGGGCGGAGATAACTTTGCCCCGCCATCCGTATCACAAGATCGGCCGGGCATCGCGCGATGCGGCACGAGGCCCCCTCCGGCGTCGGCCCGCCGGCATAGGATTCAAGAATGGAGACGGTATCCGAAAGCTGCCGTTCCGCCGGATAGTTCATGCTCACCATGGCGTAGACGCCATAGATGAGGATGCCCCCTAAGGCCATAACCATGAGCGTGCGGGACACAAGACGAATGCCGCGGATAAAGAAGGTGGAAATGCGGGTGAGGGGGGAGATCGCATGCCAATCCCGCCACACGCCGGAGGCATAGAAGACGGCGACCAGCAGGAAGAAATAAGGGACGAGTAGGACGGCGGAGAATTTCAAGAGCTGGGCGATGCCGAAGCAGGCGCCTGCGAGGAGCAGGCGGCTCGTTTTTTGCTTATAGAGAAAGGCAACGAAGCTCCAGGTAGCGATGAAAACACCGAATGCGGCGCCGACGTCGGTCGTCACATAATGGCCGTGGGCGAGAAAAGAGGGCGAAAGGGCGACGAAGAGAGCAGGGAAGAATGCCCACCAACGGCCCACAAGTTGGGCGGCAAGCAGGTAGATCGAGAGCACGAGGAGGAGCGTGATGGCGATCGGCGCGAGTCGGGACCAGCGGATTATCTTGTGAGCGTCGTTGCTCGATTCGTAGAGGAACTGCGTACCTATGGTCCACTGGCCGTTCACGTCGCTCTGCCACGAGGGCTTGTCGGTCGGGAAGTTGAGATCGAGCGCGAGAAGGGGGAGCGCCGAGAGTGCCTTAAGGAGCGGCGGATGTTCGGGGTTCAGGCGATCATCGAGATACTTGACGTAGCTGTAGCCCGCCGGGATGTGCGCGAGCTCGTCCATGATGGCGGAGTCGTTCACGGCGCCGTAATACAGCAGAGAGCCGGAGGCAAAAAGAAGGGCGCCGAGGAGCATCCATCGCAGAAAGGAAGCGGCAAAGGGCATATGATTTCAGTATATCGTTTATAATCAAGATGATGAAGCTTGCTCTTAAGAAACAAAAACCGCTGCACTGGACGCATCACTCGCAAAGCAAGATGCGCTACTACCGCCTCTCCGAGGCGCGCGTGAAGCGCGTGCTCCGAACGCCGTTCCGCATCGAGGAGGGCATTGTGCCGAAGACGGTCGCCTACATGCAGTTGGCCGGCTCCGTAAAGCATCCCTCGGAGATCTGGGCGATGGTGCTCGATGAACCGCAACGGCGGAACGTGATCACCGCATGGCGCTACCCGGGTAAAAGCCCGGTGCGCAACCCCGTCCCGTTCGCCATCCTCCAAGAGGTTTCGGAATTCATACGCGCCGATCGTGAGGCATAAGGTTTTGCCGCGGTCATGGTTCGCGCGGTCCGCGCTCATCGTTGCGCGAGAACTTTTGGGAAAGTATCTCGTACGCCGCTATCGCGGCAGGACGATCGCGGCCATGATCACGGAGGTCGAGGCCTATACCGGCCCCGAGGACCTTGCCTCGCATGCGGCCCGTGGCCGGAGGACGGCGCGCACGGCGGTCATGTTCGGACCGGCGGGACGCTGGTACGTCTACTTCACCTATGGGATGCACTGGCTCGTGAACATCGTTGCCGGGCGCGAAGGCCATCCCGCGGCCGTGCTCATCCGCGGCGTAGAGGGCGTTTCCGGCCCCGCCCGCGTCGCCAGAACTTTTCGCATAGCCGGTTCGTTTACTGATATGCCAGCCAACCGGCGCTCCGGCCTCTGGATCGAGGACCGGGGCGTACGCGTTTCCCGGATAGTCCGTGGTCCGCGGGTGGGAGTGGGATATGCCGGTGCCGTCTGGGCCAAGAAACCGTATCGGTTTATGGTGAGCAGTGTCGAAAGCGATAGCGCGAGTGCACCATTTTTCTTCGATGCAGAAAGCAAAAAGAACAACACATTATCTCGAAGGCGCGCGCATTCTCGTTCGTAACATCCGCGAGTATCGCCGCGCCATCGCGTTCTTGAGCGTGCTCGCGGTGGCTTCCGCGCTCGCCAACTCGTTCGTCCCGTACATAAGCGGGCGTCTTATCGACTCCCTGATATCGCTCGACCGCGATGCGGTCACGGCGCTTCTTGCGGTCTGGCTCGGCATCAAAATTGTAGCGGATATCATCGATTGGCAGATCGGCATTCGGAGCGACCGCTTCGAGACGGAGATCGAGGGAAATTACACCGCCAAGGGATACTCTCGGCTTCTTCTTCTGCCCGCCTCCTTCCATAAGTCCCAGAAGATGGGAGAGATCTTCGACCGCATCAACCGCGCCGCGAGCCACATGAGCGCCATCACGAGCCGAATACTGGTGACCCTCGCGCCGGAGTTTTTGAGCATCTTCTTTGCGCTTGCCATCATGTTCTCGATCAATGCGAAGCTCGCGTTTGTCCTTTTGGGCGCCGTCACGGTCTACGCGCTTATTATCGCGCTTGCGACGCCGGGCATGGCGCGTCTTTTTCGCGCAATGCACGCCGCCTATAATCGGGCGTACGGCGACGCCTACGACGTGGTGATGAACGCCTTGACCGTAAAACAGGCCGGCGCGGAGGCCCACGAGAGCCGCAAGATCTTCCAGAGTTTGTGCGTCAAAGCGGCGGAGTTCTGGTATCGCATCGTCGGCATCCAGCAGGGGTTGAGGGTTTCCCAGCGCATGCTGATAACGACGACGCAACTCACGATCTTCGTCTACTCGTTTTTTCTCATCTCGCGCGGCGAGCTCACCATCGGAGAGCTCGTGATGTTCAACGGCTATGCGGCGATGCTCTTCGGGCCGTTCTCGATCCTGGCGCGCAACTGGCATCTCATCCAGAACGGCCTTACCGCCATCATGCGCGCGGACAAGATCCTGGCTACGGCGCCCGAGGTCTACGTGCCGGAGCACGCCGTGATGCCGGGGGAGATAAGGGGCGAGGTGCGATTCGAGGGAGTGTCGTTCGCCTACGGCGAAAAAGGGGCGCGGATCCTGCGGGATATCACGTTTTCGGCGCGTCCCGGCGAGACGGTCGCCTTGGTCGGCGAGTCGGGGGTGGGCAAGTCCACGCTCGTCGACCTCATCTCGCGTTACTATGCTCCGGCGAAGGGCAGGGTGCTCGTGGACGGCCACGACGTGGCGTCGCTCGATCTGCGCGTTCTGCGGTCCCTGATCGGCATCGTTCCGCAGGAGGTGACGCTCTTCAACGATACGGTGAAGAACAACATCCGGTACGGCCGGTTCGGCGCCACTGACGAGGAGATCGCTGCGGCCGCCAAGGAGGCGCATGCGCACGATTTCATCGAACGGTTTCCCAAGAAATATGCCCAGGTGGTGGGCGAGCGGGGCATCAAGCTCTCGGTGGGCCAGAAACAGCGCATCGCGATCGCCCGGGCCATCCTCCGGGATCCGCGCATCCTCATCCTCGACGAGCCGACCTCGGCGCTCGATGCACGTTCCGAGGCGCTTATCAAAGGCTCGCTCGAGCGGCTCATGAAAGACAAGACCACCTTCATCATCGCGCATCGCTTGAGCACGGTCCGCAAAGCGGATATGATCCTGGTGCTCGAGAACGGACGGATCGCCGAGCGCGGCACGCACGAGGAGCTCCTCGCGAAGGGCGGCATCTATGCCAGTCTCTACGCGATCCAATTCGCAAAATGAAATTATCCATCGGCATCGTAGGCCTTCCGAACGTGGGGAAATCCACGCTTTTTCGACTGCTCACGAAGCAGGCCGTGAACGTGGCGAACTATCCCTTCGCGACCATCGACCCGAACGTGGGCATCGTGCCCGTGCCGGACGAGCGCCTCCTAAAGCTCACCGAACTCTCGAAGTCGAAAAAGACGATCCCTGCCGTCGTGGAGTTTTATGACATTGCCGGCCTGGTGCGAGGCGCCTCGAAAGGCGAGGGGCTGGGCAACCAGTTCCTTTCGCACATCAAGGAGGTGAACGCCATCGTGCACCTCCTGCGTTGTTTTCCGGGGAGCGACATCGTCCATATCGAGAACCGCGTCGATCCGATCGCTGACCTCGAGATCATCCACGCCGAGCTTTCGCTCAAGGACCTTGAGGCGGTGGAGAAGGCGATCGGCCGCGCCGAGTCCGACGCGCGGGGCGGCAAGAAGGAGGCGCTCACGGCCCTCCCCGTCCTTGCGCGCGCGAAGGAGGCCTTGGAGCAGGGCAGGCAGATCGTCGAGTATGCGAACGATCCCGCCGTACAACCCCTGAACCTCCTTATGGCAAAAAAGCAGCTCTATCTTTTGAACGGTTCAGCGGCGGATGTTCCCGAGGCGCTTGCGGCGCGCATCAAAGCGCTCGGCGGCGAACATATCATCGCCGACCTTGCGCACACGGACGCCGTGCCGGAGCTTATTCGCGCGGCTTACCGCATCCTCGATCTCATCAGCTTCTTTACGACCGGCGAAGATGAGACGCGCGCGTGGACGACGGTTCGCGGCGCCTTGGCGCCAAAAGCCGCCGGCGAGATCCACTCCGATTTCGAAGAGAAATTCATCCGTGCGGAGGTTATCGAGTGGGAAAAGCTCGTCGAGGCGGGAGGATGGAGCGCCGCGAAGGCCAAGGGTTGGCTGCGGATCGAAGGCAAGGACTATGCGGTCAAGGACGGCGACGTGATGGTTATACGGCACGGATAAGGGGCGCGAGCGCATCCATACCCCTTCGGGGGTCGGCTCGCCGCGCTCCTGCGGCGCGGCGGCCTTAGCCTCGGCGCCTGTGCTCCGCCTCCGGCGGAGACCAAGCCACAGGCGCCTCCGGAAACCCTCTCAGGGGTACGAATGCGCTCTTGATGAGGGGGTAGAAGTTCGCTTATTCAATGATGAACGTAAAGGCCCCGCGCATAGTAGGTCCGTTCGGGGCGAACGTTTGCGCCTCCGGACCCGTAAGGTAACGGATATTTTTGCGTTTTTGCTCCTCGGGCAGGAAGGAGTCGGTAAGGAACATCACGGTTTGCGCAGGCATCGGTATCCCGCGCACCAAAACGCCGTCCGCCTCCACGATCACGTTTTTTGGCGTTGTATCGGGAAGCGCGCGCATCTCGTGGCCGATCTCGACGTAATCCGCTGCGAATGCGTTCTGTACGTTCGGATCCTGTCCCCAGGTCATGAAATACGAATAGTACGCCTCGTAGAAGAGCAGGCCGAAAAAGAGAACCGCAAGGACCTCGAGATGCGTGGCGCGGGCAATAACACCGATGCGCAAAAAGCCCCAACTGTTCTCTTTCGAGAAATGAGTGTCCGCGAGCCGCTCTTTAAGCAGTTCCCAGAGCGCTATGCCGCCCCGCGCCGCGATGCCGAAGACGGGAGGGGCCATGAGAATGGCACGGAGCGCATGCGGCAGTCCTTCGTTCGAGATCGCAACAGGCAGGAGCGCGAGGCCGAACCACGTAAAGAGGACCTTGTCGTAGAGGGCGCGTTTCTTGAGACCGACCGCGATCCCGATGAGAAACAGGATGCCGACCGGCCAGAAAAGCTCGGGCTGGCCCGCGATGTTATGGCGCCAGTTCCCGTCGCCGCGGACGTTGAACATGCCGAGCGTAAGCGCGACGTTTTTCGCAAAATCCCGGAGCGGAGCGGGGGAGCTCATCACAGAGAGCTGGCCGGTGCGGCCGAGGAAATCCGCGGGGTGGAACGCGTAGTAGCCGAGGAGCGGAGCCGCAACGAGCGCGGCAACGAGAGTGACGCTCCCCGCGATCTTCCATCGTTTCGCATGCTGCCGGAGCCGCGGCACGAAACAAAGAAGGAGAAGCGGCATCACCCGGTACGCGATGTAGGTGTGCGCGCCTAAGGCCAGCGCGGCTCCGGAGAGCGCGGCGGTCCGCACGGAGCCGGTCCGCATGGCGCGGAGCAGGAAATAGGCCGCCCAGATAAGAAAGAAGGGAGCCATAATGGCGCGGAAGCCGATGCGCGAGAAAATGATGTGCCAGACGCTCGTGGCCATAAGGAACGACCCCAGAAAACCGATCAGGAAGTCGTTCTTGAGTTCGCTTGTCCGCGCGAGCTCCCGAAACAGATAAAACGCTCCCAGCACGCTCAGGATGCCGAAAAGCGCGGACGGGAGGCGGAGCATCCACGGCTCGCGGATGCCGGTCGCGGCAAGGAAGAGTGCCTGGATATTGATGAAGAGCCCTTCGCGGCCGTTGTTCTCGGGATAAAAGACCTTGAACGTTCCCGTACGGATGGCTTCAAGCGCGTTATTGCCGTTCATCGCTTCGTCGGGATAGAGTCCCGGCGGCGTCGTCTCTAAATTGTAGAGGCGCAGGAAGGCGGCTATAATGAGAAGGAACAGGATCGCGCCGATCTCCTTTTTTGTCATTACATTCGATTATAGAATGCCCGAAGAACTCCCGCAAAACCTGCATCCCGCGCTTGAACGCGACATCGCGCGCCTTTCCGAGCAGATCGGCAAGCATCGCGAATCTCCCGAACTCAAAGGCGCGGAGAGCAAAGAACTGATCCGCGAATCCCTGCGGTCGCTTGCGCCTCAACCGGCAACGCCGGCGGTTCCGCAACCGCCGTCCCCGGAGGACGACGGCAGCGCCCTCCTGCCGTCCTATATGCAGGATGAGCCGGCCGCGACCAAGCTGATGGTCGAGGAGCTTCTTGAGCTTTCGCTCCATACCGGGATCACGCAGGGCCTTAAAGAGGCGAGAAAGGCGGGGCCGTACATCCTCGACGCGTTCCACGACGCGCTTGTGGACAAGCTGTACCCCGAGCTTAAGAAGCGGGGAATCGTGGAGTAGGCGGGGACGCTCCCATGACGCTTTTTTTGATCATCATAAGTTTTCTTGCGGCCGCGCTTGTCCCGCTGGTCATTTGGTACGCGTGGAACATCCGCCGCCGGCTCTTTTTCGAGAACTTCAAGCTTCAGCTCTACCTCATCCGTATTCCGCTCGCCTCGAAAGAGGGAAAGGACCCGAAGGCGGAGGTCAACCTTTCGGAACAACTTTTTAATGCGCTCGCGTCCTTAAAGCGGCCGTTCGTGTTCGAAGCGGCGGTCTCGCACGTCGGCGAAGACATCTGCTTTTACATCGCGGTTCCCCGGGCACATGGCGGCATGGCGGCGCGACAGATCCAGGGCCTCTTTCCCGATGCGCAGGTTGAGGAAACGGGGGACTACAATCTTTTTAACCCGCACGGCGAGGCGCAGGGCGCCTCCGTAACCCAAAAACATCACTATGCACTGCCTATTCGAACGTATCAGGACATCGGCGGCGAAACGTTCGCGCCGATCTTAAGCGGTCTCTCCAAGATCAACACTGCCGGCGAAGGAGCGGCCATCCAGGTGATCGCACGGCCTGCCTCGGGAGAGGTGAAAAAAACGATAGCTGCGGCGCTGCAGCGGCTTAAGGCGGGCGAAACGCTCGAGAGGGTGCTCTCCTCGGGCGGCGGAGCCGCGCTTTCTTCGGCGCTCAAGGAGGCGTTCCCGGGCAAGCGGAAAAAGGAGGGAGAGCCGCGCGTGGTGGACGAGCAGGCCGTGCACGCGCTTGAAACGAAGCTCGCAAAGCCGCTTTTTTCGGTGAACGTCCGCGTTCTCGCTTCCGCGCCGTCGCAGTATCAGGCGGACGCGATCCTGGACTCGATCGCGAGCGCCTTTACCCAGTTCTCCGCGCCGAACCGGAACGAGCTCAAGGCGGTCACGCCGCGCAATCTCGAGAGGTTCATCTATCAGTATTCGTTCCGGGAGTTCGATCCTTCCCAGGCGATGACGCTCACGAGCGAGGAGCTTGCAAGCGTCTTCCATCTGCCCACGCCGTTCCTCGAGGTGCCCAAGATCAAATGGCTCAAGTCCAGGGAGGCCGCGCCGCCGACGGCTCTTTCCGCGGCGGGCGTGCCGATCGGGGAAAGCGTGTTCCGCGGAGAGCGGAAGACGGTGCGCGTGAGCGACGAGGACCGCCGCCGTCATGTCTATATCATCGGTCAGACCGGCACCGGAAAATCCGTACTGCTCGCGAACATGCTCGCGGACGACATAGAGCGGGGCAAGGGCGCCGCCATCATCGATCCGCACGGCGATCTCGTTGAGGCAGTGATGCGGCTCATCCCCGAGGAGCGGCAGAACGACGTGATCGTGCTCGATCCAGGCGACCTCATGCGGCCCGTGGGCCTCAATATGCTCGATGTCGACCCCATGCGGCCGGAGGAGAAGACCTTCGTGGTGAACGAGTTGCAGGGAATCTTCAATAAGCTGTTCCCGCCCGAAACGATGGGTCCCATGTTCGAGCAGTACATGCGGAACGCGCTTCTGCTTCTCATGGAAGATACGGCGGAGCCGGCGACGCTTATGGAGGTGCCGCGGGTCTTCACCGACAGCGCTTTTCGCGCCCGCAAGCTCGCGCGCATCACGAATCCGGCGGTTGTGGACTTCTGGGAGAAAGAGGCGGTCAAAGCTGGCGGCGAGGCTTCGCTCGCGAACATCACGCCCTACGTCACCTCGAAGTTCAACAACTTCATCGCGAACGACTATCTCCGTCCCATTATCAGCCAGCCCGCGTCCGCGTTCCGTTTCCGCGAGGTGATGGACGAGGGGAAGATACTGCTTGTGAACCTCTCGAAGGGCCGGATAGGCGACATCAACGCGAACCTGCTTGGCATGATCATTGTCGGCAAGCTTCTCATGGCCGCGCTCTCTCGCGTGGACATCGCCGATCCGGAGAAGCGGCGCGACTTCAACCTCTACATCGACGAGTTCCAGAACTTCACGACCGACTCCATTGCCGTCATTCTTTCGGAGGCGCGGAAATATCGTCTGGACCTTGTCATCGCGCATCAGTTCATCGCGCAGCTTACGGAGAAGATCCGGGATGCGGTTTTCGGCAACGTGGGTTCGATGGTTTCATTCCGCGTCGGCGTGCAGGACGCGGAGTTCCTCGAGAAGCAGTTTACTCCGACCTTCACGAAGCAGGACCTTATCAACATCGATAACTTCAACGCCTACGCGAAGCTTCTCATAAATGGGCAGACCAGCCAGCCCTTCAATATCCGCACCATTCCTCCGCTTCGCGGCAACCCGGACCGCGTGGAGCGGATCAAGGAGCTTTCCCGCGCGCGCTACGGCCGCGACCGCCATGAAGTGGAAGCGGCGGCACTGAAGCGGATAAGGGAATAGAGCACATCCGCGCCCTTTCAGGGGTCGGCTCACCGCGCTCCTGCGGCGCGGCGGCCTTCGCCTCGACGCCTGTGCTCCGCCTCCGGCGGAGACCAAGCCACAGGCGCCTGCGGAAACCCCTTCAAGGGCGCGGACGTGCTCTTAGGGAGGGGGGACGAAGAACAGAATGCCCGCCCGGTTTTAGCGGGTTTTGGCGAAAATTACGTCGTCGATGAGCTTATTTCCCCTTTTCACTACGTTTTTACGGATACCCTCTCGTTTATAGCCGCATTTTTCTAATACCCGCATTGATCCTCTGTTGTGGATAAAAACATGTGCGTAAATTCTCCGAAGGCCGAGTTTTCTAAAACCGAAGTCGGTAAGAAGCTTTAGGGCGTCGGTCATTATTCCTTTATTCCAGTATTTCCTTGCAAGCCAGTATCCTACTTCTGCCTTGTGGCCTTTTACCAGGTGGTGAAACCCTATGGCACCGGCAACTTCTCCGTTGATATCAACTACAAACGACATCGTCTCGGGCGTTTTCTTCCGATTTTCCTTCATACATTTCGCTATCCACTGTCGAGCATCCCGGAGAGTATAAGGGAAAGGAACGCCTAGAGTGTTCTGGCTGATAGTCTTGTCGTTAATGTTCCCTGCAAGCGAGAGCGCGTCGCTCTTCCGGTAGGGCCGCAGAACGAACCGTCGAGATTTGATCATCGTCTTCATGACGTTGTCCTAACCAAGGCGGTC
The DNA here is from genome assembly GCA_964623795.1 of uncultured Candidatus Saccharibacteria bacterium. Lineage (GTDB taxonomy): Bacteria > Patescibacteriota > Minisyncoccia > UBA6257 > CAYSDW01 > CAYSDW01. The sequence goes on from CAZUVI010000001.1 coordinate 25,588, forward strand.
GTTCTGGATGAAGATCTTGAGGCCGGCGAGCCAGGTGCGCAGGGCCTGGCCGAGCGGCATGACGGACTTGAGATAGTAGAACTCCACAAGACCCTTCAATACCCAGCCCATGAGGCCCGTGATGATCACGGGACCGAACTTGGCGACGGCGTGCTTGCCGCCGACGGGGATGATGTAAGGATAGTTCAGGGGCCGATAGACCTTGTGGCGGATCTTCCTCGAGATGCCCTCCGCCGCCTTGATGTCCTCGACGGCGTTATGCGCCACGATGTCCGCCTGGATGAGCGCGGCGCGCGCAACGCCCGGCATGGGCCGCTTGGTCACGGGGTCGTAAAAGCAGATCGCATCGCCCAAGCCGTAGATCTCGCCGTGGAGCTTGAGGTCCGGCGTTTCGGGGAGGCATTCCATGTTCTCGGTCACCTCAATGCGTCCGCGCTTCTCGCGTTTCACGGGCAAGCCAGCGATGGTCCGCGACGCTTTAACGCCGCCAGCCCAGACAAGGACGTCGTAGAGAATGCGCCGCCCGCTTTTGAGCCGCACCTCTTTCGCGTCGACGGATTCGATGCTTTCGCCGGTCGAAAGTTCTACGCCGAGCTTCCTAAGGCGCGTTTCCACTGCCGCGGTAACGCGGGGATCGAAGCCGCCCAAGATCGAGGGACCGATCTCGACGATCGTCACGGAGGCGGTGCATACCCTCCGCTCCTGCATCTCGCACGCCCATTCGAGGATCTCGGCGCCGAGCTCGACGCCGGTCGAGCCGCCGCCGCCGATGACCACCCGCACCGGAGCGCCTCCCGCCCGCCGCTCCGAGAGCGCATCCCGGATCACGCGGGCCCCTTCGAAGGTCTTGAGGTCCAGGGCGTGTTCCTTGAGGCCCGGTATGTCGAAAAAGTTCGTTTCGGAACCCAGCGCGAAGACCAGGCAGTCGAAGGTGAGCTTCCGGCCGTCCGAGAGATGCACGTCGCCTTCCTTGAGGTCGAGGAGCTCCACTTCGGCCTTGATGAAGCGGACGGGCGATCCGGCGATGAGCTCGGAGACAGGGAAGGCGACGATGGACTTGAGCTTGATGGCATCCGCCGTTTCTTTCGAGGTCGTCGCTATCTCGTAGAGCGTCGGCGTGTACGTGTGGTAGTCGTTCCGGTCCACCAGAACGACCTCATAGCGGTCGAGAAGGTCGAGGCGGCGAAGCTTTCGAGCAATGTTCCGCGCCGCACGCAACCCGCCGAAGCCGGCGCCGAGGACCAAAATTGTCTTTAGGGGTTTCGATTGCATATATCCGTATTATAATTGAAACGTGCCCATTCGTTATGTTGACGAAGTAAATCCCGCAAAGCTCCGGGGCGTTGCGCTTCTCCGGCTCGATTTCAACGCCGAGGATGACTGGCGCATGCGCGCCGCGCTCCCCACGGTGCGTTTGCTCATGCGCCATGCGCGCGCCGTGCTGGTTCTAAGCCACCGCGGCCGGCCCAAGGGACGCGACCCGAAGCTCTCCCTCCGGCGCGATGCCGTACACCTATCGCGGCTCATCGGCGCGTCTGTTCGGTTCGCGCAAAACATGGCGTCGGCGCGGCGCATGCTCGCGGCGGGCGGCATCGTGGTCCTCGAGAACCTCCGCTTCGAGAAAGGAGAGGAGAAGAACGACCCCGTCTTCGCGAAACGTCTTGCCGCGCTGGGCGACTATTACGTGAACGACGCTTTTCCGGTCTCGCACCGCGCGAACGCCTCCGTCGCCGCCGTCACGAGGTTCCTCCCGTCCCACGGCGGGCTTTCGCTCAAAGAGGAGCTCCGAAATCTCTCGCGGGTGATGCGCCGGCCCCGGCGGCCGCTCGTGATGATCTTCGGCGGGGCGAAGATCAGCGACAAGCTCGGGATCTTCATCCGCTTCCGACGCGCCGCCGACCGTTTCCTTGTGGGCGGCGCGCTTGCGAACACCCTTCTTGCGCTTCGCGGGATGGACATGCGGGAGTCCCTGGTGGAGAAAAAGCTGCCGAAGAAGGTCCGCGCGATCCTCGGCTACCGGAACGTCCTTGTGCCCGAAGACGTGGTCTGGCATGGGAGGAGAGCGTTCGACATCGGCGGGCGGAGCATACGGTTGTTCTCGAAGGAGATCGCGAAGGCCCGCACCATCGTCTGGAACGGCCCCATGGGCGTTTTTGAGAACCGCTCCTATGCCAAGGGCACAAAGGCGGTGGGAGCGGCGATCGCAAAGAATCGCAAGGCCTTTTCGCTCGCGGGAGGAGGAGAGACGGTGACGGCGCTCAAGAAGTTCGGGTTCGATAAACGCCTATCCTTCGTTTCGACCGGCGGCGGCGCGATGCTCGAGTTTCTCTCGGGCAAGAAGCTCCCCGGCATAGTCGCCCTCGAGAAAAATCGAAAGTAGGATATACTCCAGTATCTCCATGAGCAAATTCGTTGAACGGCGCAAACGGACGCGCGTGCCCAAAAAAGATATCGTCGTCTTCTACCATTCGAACTGCACCGACGGCTTTACTGGTGCCTGGGCGGCATGGAAGAAGTTCGGCGATACGGCGGACTATGTGGCGTGGGTGCATCAGACGCCTCTACCTCCTCTTAAGGGCAAGGAGCTCTACTTTATCGACATCTGTCCCAGGGAGGATGAGGTAAAGCGGCTTCTCGCAGCGAACCGGCGCGTAACGGCCATTGACCATCACATTACGGCAGAAACGGCGGTCAAGATGACGGACCGTTATTCCTACGCCCTCGAGCACTCCGGCGCCATGCTTGCCTGGCTCTATTTTCATCCCGGAAAGAAGGCGCCCAAACTTCTTCGCTACGTGGAAGACCACGACCTGTTTTTGAAAAAGATGCCGCATACGGATGCGGTTCACGCCTATCTCGACCTTTTCAATTTTGAATTTCGCCGCTGGAGCCGCTTCGCGCGTGAGTTCGAAAAGAAATCGTTCGAGAAAAAGCATGTTGCGATCGGGAAGTTGATTTTGGAACACGAGCAGAAACTTGTGGAACGCATCGTTTCCACGACCGCGGTGCCCGTGGAGTTTTTCGGCATCCGGACGCTCGCAGTGAACTCTCCGACTTTGGGGTCGGAAATAGCTTTCGCGCTCTACAGCAAAAAGCCGCCCATGGGCATCGTCTGGTACGAGCGCGACGGACAGATCAAGGTGTCTCTTCGTTCGAACGGCACGGTGAACGTTGCGAAATTTGCGGAGAAGTTCGGCGGAGGAGGGCATAAGGCGGCTGCGGGATTCGCTGTTCCGGTCAATAAGGGAGTGCCGTGGAAGCGGCTCTAGGGAACGCATGAAAGCAAAAGAGCGAGCGCAGAAGAAGTATTATGCCTACGTCGTTCCCGCAAAGCATGTGCGGGGAGTCACGGGAAGCTGGACTGAATGCGAAAAGATCGTTTCCGGCGTAAGCGGTGCTCGCTATAGGGGGTTTAAGATGGAGGCGGAAGCCAGGGCATGGCTTGCGGAAGGAGCCGTCTATGCTGAACGGAAAACGCCGGTTGCGTATGGCGCAAAAAAAATAAAGAAGCCGCTCGAATCGGGGATCTATTTCGATGCGGGGACCGGCAGGGGAGAGGGCGTCGAGATCAGCGTTACCGATGAGCGGGGTCGCGATCTTCTCGCGGATGTCCTAAAACGCGGAAAAGTAAACCGTTTTGGCAAACATCTTCTCGGCAGGGGGGTCACCAACAATTACGGCGAACTCCTCGCGTGTCGCTACGCCCTTGCTCTTGCGCGCAAAAGGAGGATCAAGAAAATTTTCGGCGACAGCAAACTCGTTATCGACTGGTGGTCCAGGGGGTTCATCCGGGAAAAGAAAGTCGCGCCGGAAACGGTGAAGCTCGCGGCGCAGGTCAAGAAGCTTCGCGAAGAGTTCGCCCGGGCGGGCGGGAAGGTGGCGCATGTCCCCGGAAGCAGGAACCCCGCAGACCTCGGCTTCCACTAACGCAAAACGCCCCTCGCGGGGCGCTCGCGGTCGGTGGCCGATACGCGGGATTCTGTCATAGTCGCGTAAAGCGACCGGGACGGCAATTTATCTGGGCTCCGCATTACTGCGGGGCTCGAGCGGCACTCCCCGTAAGGGGCGCGGCCTTGCACTCGGTAAGGATTTGGCCGTTTCACCTCCGCTTTTTTATCCCTATAGCGGAGTTGGACCTTCGAGCTTGGGATGGGGTCCTCCCGAAGGTTTCCCCTCGGGACGTCACTGTTCGCACCTCTGCATTGCTGCTGACGGCTGTTAGCCGCTACCGTTCCCCGCCGAAGCGGGGGAGTGTCCCGACGTTCCTCCCTGCCGTGAAGGCAGAGTAGCCGTCTGGACCACCAACGACAGAATCATACCCCGCGGGCCGCATCTTGTCAAAATAGAAAAAATAGTGCATAATTGAGCGCAGTAAATTTACGCATGGAGGAGGGGACAAGTGGATAAAAGGACGGAGGTTCTCGGATTGGTTTCCGGCGCTCTCACCACCTCTTCGTTCCTGCCGCAGGTCGTTGCGGTGTGGCGGATGGCGCCGAAGCCGGCAGCGGACATTTCGATGCTGATGTACGGCATCCTTCTCGTCGGCATAGTGGGATGGATCGTCTACGGCTTCAGGATCAAGTCATGGCCGGTGAAGATCTGGAATGTGCTTTCCCTGCTGCTCGCTCTCGCCGTCTTCAGCTACAAGCTGATCTACGGGTAACGGAAGAGAGGAGGGAACCGTCTTGGCACAAGGAATTCGTGTCATCGCAGTTGCCAGGGACGACGGCGGAGTTGCCGTAAGCGTGCTCCTTGGATTCGAGGAGATCGAGGTCAGGTTTCGCAAGGGGAACGGCCGCCTCGAGGAGATATCGCGCGTCTTCCACGGAAAGGGCGCGGGTACCAGCCACTGGATCCCCCGCGGACTCTATCTTCGGTTCATCCGAACCGCGTGGGGAGTGTTCGAAAACAGCCCCAAGGAAGGAGCCGTTCCATGACGAAGCGCAGGCCTCTCTGTTACCCGTACTCCCGATGGTGGCAAAAGCTGTGGATGTTTCTCCATGGCTGTGGCCGCCGGAACATCAGACACGATGGGATGGGAGGCGCGGATTGCGGCACGTGCGGCCGGATGCTGTGGGTTGGGTTGTAGTGCCTGTCGGTCTCGGCATCGAGTAGATGTCCGGCGCCCCGCATCATGCGGGGCGCCAAAACTTTTACCGTACTTTTATCGCATCCGCTTGCTCTTTCTGCAGTTACATTATAATACGCCATGGCGTATTATAATGTAACGCCAATAACTAGACTCAGGTTACGAATGTAATTTGATTTTATTTTGGTAAGAGGCCCTTCTTTTTAAGCGCGAGCGTGATGGGGCACTTCGCATGGTCGTGGGGCCTCGCGGGGCAGTACTTCCTCCCGTAGTCGATGAGGCGATAGGTGAGTTTGAACCATTCTTTCTTCGGGTAGAGCGCCATCAGATCACGCTCTATCTTTACCGGATCGTCGTGGGTCGTGAGGCCGTATTTCTTGGCAAGGCGGCGTACGTGCGTGTCGACGGCGATGCCCAGGACGACGCCGTAGGCGTTCCCCAGGACCACGTTCGCGGTCTTGCGCGCCACGCCGGGAATGGTGAGCATCTCCGGCATCGTTTTCGGAAGCTTGCCGCCGAACTTTTCCTTGACGAGTTTCGCCGCCGCGAGGATGTTCTTCGTTTTTGCGCGGTAGAATCCGGCGGAGTGGATATCGCGCTCAAACTCTTGCCGGTCAGCGCGTACGTAGTCGTCGAGGGAGCGGTACTTTCTGAAAAGCTTCGCTGTAATCTCATTCACCTTTTTGTCGGTGCATTGGGCGGAAAGGATGACGGCGACCAAAAGCTGCCAGTTGTTCCCGTAGCGGAGCGAGATCCGCGCCTGCGGGAGGATCTTTTTAAGCACGGATAGCGTCACCCGGGCGCGCTTCTTGACAAGAGGAAGATGTGGCGTGTTTTGAGCGGTTTTCCACATGGGGTCGGGGTCGGATGTTATGAGGATATGCTTTATGGTACTATGGAACCCATGAGATCAATAACCAAATTAATAGTTTCGGGGTCGACGGCCTTCGCCCTCATGGGCGCCGTCGTGATCCCCGCCGTCGCGCAAACGGGGAGCGCAACGACGAGTCCGCGAGATCTCCGTGATCAGCGGCGTACAGAGGTGCGCGAGATGCGGGAGGCGCAGAAGGTCGATTTTGAGGCGCGCCGCGAAGAGTTGAAGAAGCAGATCGAGGAACAGCGCAACGCGGTCAAAGAGAACTTTCAGGCGGTCCGGGAAGCGACGCGCGTGAAGGTAGAGGAGAAGCGTGAGGAGTTTAAAACCAGGGTTCAGGCGATTAAGGATGAGCGCAAGAAGGAACGCGCGCTCCGTGTCGACGACCAGCTGAGCAAGCTGAACGAGCGCTGGACCACGCACTTCATAAACGTGCTTGACCAACTAAACAACGTGCTCGGCAAGGTCCAGCTCCGCATGGAGAAGGCGGAGGCGAACGGGGCAGACGTTCTCCGCGTGAAGACCGCGATCGAGGCGGCAAAGACCGCGATCGGCACGGCTCGCCAAGCGGTCGAGGCGCAGGCGAAGAAGTCGTACTCTGTGACGTTCACGTCGGAAGACGCCCTGAAGCAGGCGATGCGGAACGCCCGCCAACTGCTCCACCGCGACCTTACGGCGCTCCGCGACGGCGCGATGAAGAACGCCCGCCAGGCGGTGCAGAACGCCATCCAGTCGCTCCGCGACATCCCGCGCGTGGATGAGGAGTCGGCAACTTCGACGCCCCCCGTGGCGACGTCGACGGCGACGACATCAGCTCAATAAGGCAAACTCGTCATTACCATGGAAAACAAAAACAAGATGATGTGGGTCTGGGTGGTCGTAGGCGCACTTGTGGTCGCCGGTCTCTGGTGGTACGCCTACTACCAGCCGTGGTATCAGGCACCTGGAGCGCAACCGCAGGCGGCTGAGCCGCTCTCCGGCGGCGACACAACTGCGGATATCACCGAGGACTTCAACGCCGTCGATCTCGGCGACATCGACAAGGACCTCCAGCAGCTCGACGCCGACATAGAACAGCTCTAAGCCGTTCTCCACTGCAAAATACCGCCTTCTGGGCGGTATTTTGTTTTACTTCTTATTCTCAAAACCGAGGCAGACGGAGTTGATACAGTATCTCTTTCCGGTCTTGTCTTTCGGACCGTCGTCAAAAACGTGGCCGAGGTGCGCTCCGCACTTCGCGCATACCACCTCCGTGCGGACCATGCTTGCCCGTCCGAAGCCATCAGGCGAAGGAGGGCCGCCGCTCGTGTCCTCGCGATACTCGATGCTGTCCTCGTGGGCCGGCGCCCAGAAGCTCGGCCAACCGGTTCCGGATTCGAATTTCGTGTCGGAGGAGAAGAGCTCGTTGCCGCACCCGGCGCAGAGATACATGCCCGTTTCTTTGTTCTGCAGCAGTTTTCCCGAGAACGGCGTCTCCGTGCCTTTCTCGCGCATCACGCGATACTGTTCCGGCGCGAGCTCTTTTTCCCACTCCTTCTCGGTTTTAACAATTTTTTCGTCCACAAGGGTACCTCTTTAAAAAAGATTGAAAAGGCCGATCGTTCCCGTGGCATAGAGCGAGTTGAACGCGAGGTTGCCGGCAAAGGCGATGGGCAGGATCTGGAGGAACCGGTAGCCGAGGAGCCCGAGCGGCACGACGAGTATCTCGTTCGGAAGCGGCACGAAGGCGGCAAAGAGGAAAAACGCCGTGAGCGGCGCCCAGTGGTAACGTTCGCGGACACGCTCCAGCCGGAGGATGAGCCGTTCCTCGAAGGCGTAGGCAAGGACATGCCGTCCGATGCGGCCTGCAAAATAGGCGACGCTGTCCGCCAAACTCACGCCTGCCGCGATGACGAGGATCGTGGGGAGAAAGCTCAACCCGGAGGTAAGGAAGAGGGGCAGGAAAGCGATGGCCGGCACCGGGACGACGAGATTGAAGCCGCTCACGACGGACACGACGAAGATGCCCGCGTAGCCGTAGGCCGCGACGATCTCCTGAACCGCTCCGTTCCCTTGGGCCAGGCGCGCGAGATAGAACGCGAGTGCGATGACCGCGATGAGGGCCACGCTCTGGACCGAGATGCGCAAAGTTTTTCTCCGGATGTTGTTCATTGCTGGCCGTGGGTCTTGAGGAGGTCCGCAAACTCCTTTTGGAGCTTCTGTACTTTCGGTTCGATGACGACCTGGCAGTAGGGCTGGTCCGGGTTCTTTTTGAAATATTCGCGGTGCTCGTCCTCGGCTGGGTAAAAAGCGTCGAGCGGCTTCACCTCCGTGACGACCGGCTTGCCGCGCGGGTCACGGGCGGAGAGCTTTTTGATGAACCTTTCCGCTTCGCGCTTCTGTTCATCGGTCGTGTAAAAGATGACGGAACGGTACTGCGTTCCCGTATCCGGCCCTTGGCGGTTCATGGTCGTGGGGTCATGGGTGGCGAAAAAGACGGTGAGAAGGTCGTGGTAGGTGATCTCGTTCGGATCGAACTCTATTTGTATGACCTCGGCGTGCCCCGTGTTGCCCGCGGATACCTGCTCGTAGGTCGGGTTCCGGGTGATGCCTCCTGCGTAGCCGGGCATCACCGAGCTGACGCCGCGGAGTTCCCTAAAGACCGCCTCCGTGCACCAAAAGCATCCGCCTCCAAAAACTGCGACCTCCGTTTTCTCCGGCGTTAGAACCATAGCGCTTGAATGGCCGGCAGTGCCGCGCCAACGATGAACCAAGGGAGCGTGGCCATGGAGAAGAGGAACGCCAGGGCCTGGCCTAAGCCGAGTTCGCGCGCCGCTTCGGGAAGGGCATCCGCAAGAGCGGTGCCGAAGAAGATGCCGGAGGCGAGAATAGGAAGGATTGCTTTCAAGTTCTGCCAATCCATTTTCTGGGTCATGTGCTCATTCTACCAGAAACGTTGACCATGTAAGCTGTTTTATGTTAGAAATATCGCCAGCTCATTCCACTTCGATTAATTATCGCAGTGTACAAGGAGAAAATGGAATGCGTGTCCGCACCCTACTCATGGTGCTCGCCCTCGTCTTCGCCGCCGTGCCGCAGTCTGCAGCCGCGCTCTCGAAGGACGCCAAGCAGGAGGTCGCGAATCTACAGCAGCAGCTCAACGCCCTGGGCGACGAGTACGTCGCGCTCGATGCCACGCGCGCCTCGATCGTGGCCGAGGAGCAGCGTCTCAAGGACGTCGACGAGCTCCTGAAGGGCGCCGTTGCCCGCTACCAGCGCAACACGGAGGAGCGCAACCAGCGCATCGCTGCGCAGCAGGCGGAGGTGGTAAACCACAACGGGCGCTGCTCGGGCACTTTCTCGGACCGGAACTTCGTGGCCCAGTGCAACGCCGAGGCCGCCCAGTTGAACGCCCGTAAGGCTCAGCTGATCGCCGAAGTCGAAACTGGCCGACAGATGAAGCAGGGCCTTGAGGAGCGGATCCAGGGCCTCTCCCAGGGTACGCTCGAGTGGGCGCAGAAGGTGAAGGCCCACAACGGCAAGCTCGAGGACCTGAACGGGCGGAGGCAGGTATTCCTCAACCGCATCAACGCGGTCCTCGAGGATCTGAAGACGCGCGAGCGGATCAGCGTTTCCTGCGTTGGCATGGCCGATCTCGAATCGGCGCATCGCTGTCTCCAGCGGGTGTGGGACGGAGCGAAGTAGCCCCATACGCAAGGCACATTATACAAGCGGACCCCCATGGGCCCGCTTGTTCCTTTTTATGAAAAGCGAAGGCGGGCACCAAGGGGTGCCCGCCGGGTCGTTACGGCAGCGCCACGCGGAGCTTCCGCTCCACTTCATCGAGGGTCTGCTGTTCCTCGAAGAGCAGGGAGGCGAGGGCCGGCAGGAAGGCCTTCTCCCAGGCCTGCGCCAGCGGGAAGGTCCTCGGAAGCTCGCCGACGAAGTTGCGCGCACGAATGCGGAGCTCGTCCGGCGCGACATCGTGGAAGTAGATCGTCGCCACGAACTTGCCGTGCCGCCGGAACTCGCAGAAGAGGTCGGAGATGCTGTCGAACTTGATGCTCACGCCGCCCAGGTGCCGGTGCATGCGGAGCGCCAGGTTCCGGCAGTACTCCCAGTGGGGGAGCATGTCCCGGCTGATCCGGCATCCTTCGGCGATGATGATCGTAAGCTCCTTCTCGCGGTCGCCCATGTGCTGCCTCCATTGCCGCTTGGGTTCGTTCCCTGCGGCTCACGGGGTGAGTTGCTGCCGAAGATAATACAATAAAACTTAAGGGTTGTAAAGAGAAG
>CAZUVI010000002.1:0-19480 GCA_964623795.1 uncultured Candidatus Saccharibacteria bacterium
GACGCGGTCAAGGAGAAGCTTAAAGAGGACAAAAAGCTGCTTCAGGAAATGAAGCAGAAGGTTAAGGGGGTCGCGAAGTAAATCCGCGCCATGCGCTTTCTCGCGCTTGCTGTCCTCGCCGGGGTCGGTTTCCTCGATTCGCTCTACCTCACCGTTTCGCACTACCGGAACGTTTCGCCCGTGTGCGGCCCCCTCGTCGGCTGCGAAACGGTGCTCTCGAGCCCCTATGCAACCATCATCGGCGGAACGCCGAACGCCCTCTGGGGCGTGCTTTATTACTTAGTTCTCATCGCGCTCGGCGTCGGGCTCTATCGCGCGCGTGACGGCGCGTTGTTGCTTGCGGCCAAAACCATCGCCGCGCTCGGAGCGCTGGCGCACCTCTATTTTATCTATCTGCAGGCATTCGTTATCCGCGCCTGGTGCCCCTACTGCATCCTCTCCGCGTCGCTCACGGCGGCGATCATCATTCTCCTATTTCTTCCCGGGCGGAAAAAGACCCTGAAGCCGATAGAAGTTCTCAAATAACTTCGCCACCACGATCGGCCCCGTGCCGCCCGGTGTCGGCGTGACGCTGCCGCCTTTTTTATCGATCGCCTCGAAGTCGGCGTCGTGCGGATAGCCGAAATCAACGACGACCGCTCCTGCGCGCACATAGTCGACGCGGATAAGGTTCATTTCTCCGGTGCCGCTTACGATGAGGTCGGCCGTGAGGAGCCGCTTCTTCAAATCATCCGCCCTCCCCAGGAGCTCGACCGACTTTGCGCGCCGCTTAAGAAAGATGACCGCGGGCATTCCCACCAAAAGACCCCTGCCCACGACCGCAGCGCGCACGGACGACAGATGAATATCGAGCACTTCTACGATCGCCTCGAGCGCGCCCGCCGCGGGCGGCATAAGCGCGCCCCCGCGCTCGAACGCCAAAAAATTGCGGGGCGTGAGGCAATCCACGTCTTTCTCCGGAGGGATCGCGGCAAGGACCGCGCTGCGATCTACATGCTGGGGAAGCGGAAGCTGCACGATGATGCCGCCCACCTTCTCGTCCACCGCGAGCTCCCGAACAGCCGCTACGCTCTCGTCCGTACCCGACTCGGGCGGAAGTTCATGCATAAAAAAATGGATGCCGAGCGAGTCGGCGACCAGTTTCTTTTGCCGCACAAACGTCTTGGATGAGGGATCTTCCCCCACGAGAACGGCCGCGACGGAGCGTTCCGGCGTAGGCAGGGTCCGGAGCATCGTACAAAGCTCTTGCGCGATCTTTTTCCCGTTGATCAGCATATAACCATCGTAACCGCTCGAACTTCTTAAGAAAAGCAACGGAGCCCTTGCGGGGCTCCGGGAATCACAGTTGCGCGATGCGCAACGGGTAGTAGCGAAGAAAGAACGAAATGTGCGTTGGCTCCTCGGAACCGATGATCTCGAGGTACATCGGACCGCCACGTATCGCCTCGAAGGAGCGAATGGTTCCTTCCTTGTCGAGCGCGGCGACCGTTTCACCGTCGTCGCTCACGAGATCGAAGAACTCGATCGCAAGGCGCCGCCGATGGACGAGGTCGTGAAGCTTCGCGCCCGCCTGCTCGTCGCTCTGCGCCTGCCACTCGCCCCATGGAAACGTGCCAAGGCGCTCGAGGAGCACCTCGTGCTTCTGCGCCGGCTGCCGCTCGAGCGTCATGCGTCTGTCCTCCTTACCGGGCGCCAATGCCGCCCAAACAGCGGAAACGGGAAGAAAAACGCTTTACCGTTATGAATCTGCACGGGACGGAGCGCCCCGTTATCCGGCCCTGTTTTTGCCGTGTTGCACGCGAAGTGCAGCGGGCGCTTCTCGCCATACCAGACGTGATTCTCGTGGAAGCCGACGATCTCCATCGTCATGTGCCGCACCCGTTCCTTCGTGGGCACGCCACAATGAACGCACGCACGCTCGAACCAGCCATAGGAAAGAAGCGCCAGGACGTCCATCGTCTCCTCCATATCAGAAATTGTTTGCTCCGCGCAAGGACTGCCATTGTTATAGACGAAACGTTCACGACGCGCAACCAGTCATTGACTCTATTCCTTCCGCACGCTACATTCGGGCCAGCATATTCATTAGAGAGATACAACAAGGAGACACGCGTGAGAGCCAAGCTCATCGTGGCCGATTCTTCGCGCAACTCCGACCTCCTCTGGGCGACGCGCTTCTACGCGCCGGACCCCTTCGTGTTCGCCGAGATCGATGGCGCGCGCTTCATGGCCGCAAACGCGCTCGAGATCGAGCGCGCCAAGAAGGAGTCGCGGGAATGCGAGGTGCTCCTCTGGGACGACCTCGTCCCGAAACCGCCCGTTTCCCTCTCCGCGCTCGCCATCGCCCTGCTCCGGAAGCTCGAGGCGTCTTCGTGCATCGTCGCGCCCGACTTCCCGGCAGGCATCTACCAGAAGCTCAAGGACGAAGGCATCGAGGTCGAACTCGCCCAAGGCGTGCTCTTCCCGGCGCGAGCGGTGAAGCGCCCCGACGAGCTCGAGGATATCGAGCACGCCCAGCGCGCCTGTGAGGCCGGCTTCGAAAAGGTCCTCGCGATGCTCGCGGAGGCGAAGATCGAGGGCGCCCGCGTCATGCTCGGCGGCGAGACGCTCACCTCCGAGATGCTCCGCCGCGCGTTCGAGCTCGAGTGCGTGGCGCGCGACTGCACCTGCGACGCGACCATCATCGCCTCGGGCGACCAGGCCGCCGACCCGCACTGCCTGGGCTTCGGCCCGATCGCGCCGAACTCGCTCATCGTCTGCGACATGTTCCCGCGCTCCAAGCGGCGCTGGTACTGGTCCGACATGACGCGCACGGTGGTGAAGGGCAAGGCCGACATGCAGGCGCGCTGGCTCTACGGCGTCGTGCACGAGGCGCAGGAGCGCGCGCTCGAGATGGTGCGGCCGGGGCTCGACGCCGAAGGGATCGACGCCTGGATCAGGGCGTTCTTCGAGTCGAAGGGCTACACAACCGGCGCAAAGGACGGCGTGATGCAGGGCTTTATCCACGGCACGGGCCATGGCGTGGGGCTCGACATCCACGAGTGGCCTCGGGTCTCGAAGCTCAAGGACCAGATCCTCGAGCCGGGCAACGTCATCACGATCGAACCCGGACTCTATTACCTCGGGATCGGCGGCGTGAGGGTCGAGGACACCGTCCTCGTCACCGAAGACGGCGCGAAGAACCTCGCGCATCCCCCGAAAACGTATCTCGAGATTCCTTAAGTAAGCAGTGCAAGGGGCTCCCCCGCGGGAGCCCCTTATCGTTTATCGAAAGACGGGGAAGCGTTTCACGAGCGCCTGCACTTCTTGCGCGATCGGCTCCATTCTTCTTCCGGAGAGCGCACGCACGACGAGGCCGGCAACGATGCGCATTTCTTTTTCTTTCATGCCGCGCGTCGTGAGCGTCGGCGTGCCAAGACGGAGACCGGACGGCTTGAAGGGAGACGCGTCGCCGGGGATGGAGTTCCGGTTCGCCACGATGCCCGCCTCCTCGAGACGGCGCTCCGCGGTCATGCCATCGAGACCGAACGAACGGGCGTCGAGCAAGAGAAGATGGGTATCCGTCCCGCCCGCGACAAGACGCGCGCCGAGACGTTCGAGCTCGTAGGCGAGGGCCTTCGCGTTCCGTACTACCTGCCACGCGTATGTCCGGAACGAGGGCTGAAGCACCTCGAAGAACGCGACCGCCTTTCCCGCGGTCACGTTGTTGTGCGGCCCGCCCTGGAGACCAGGGAAGACGGCGCGGTCAACGGCGTCCGCAAGCTTGGCGCGCGAAAAGATCACGGCGCCCCGGGGGCCGCGGAGCGTCTTATGGGTCGTCGTCACGACGACATCGGCGTGCGGGAAAGGCGACGGGTGGACGCCGGCGGCTACCAACCCCGCGATGTGCGAGATATCGGCGACGTGGTAAGCACCCACGGCGCGGGCGATCTCGCCGAACTTTTTGAAATCGACGCGGCGCGGATAGGCCGTGAAGCCGGAAACAAGCACGTCGGGCTTCGCCCGACGTGCAAGACGCGCGACCGCTTTGTAATCGATGAGCTCCGTTTTCGGATCCACGCCGTACTGCACCGCCTTCCAAAAACGGCCCGTCAGCGAAACCTTGTGACCGTGCGTGAGGTGTCCCCCGGAAGCGAGCGCCATCCCCATAAGCGTCCCTCCTTCCGGCATAAGCGCCGCGTAAACGGCGAGGTTCGCCGGCGAGCCGGAGTAGGGCTGGACGTTCACGCGCCAGCTCCGCGGACTCAACCGGAACGCCTTCTGTGCGCGCTTTTGCGCGATGCGTTCGATCTCGTCGTAATGTTCGTTCCCCGGATAGTAGCGCTTGCCGGGATAGCCCTCGGAGTATTTGTTCATCAAAGGCGACCCGACCGCCGCCATCGCCTCGTCGGAAGCGATGTTCTCGGACGCGATAAGGTCGAGCGTCTCCTCCTGGCGCCGCGTTTCTTCGCGGATAAGTTTAAAAATTATTTTGTCGCGCATCGTGCTTATCATACTATCTTCGCGAAACAATTTCGACGAGTTGCCTTCCGCCTGGGATTCGGGTATATAAGGAGCAGCAGATTGATTCCTGGGAGAAACGATGGTCACGTTCTGGATCGTCTTCACGGTCGTAGGACTCGTCACCGCTGCGTGGTTCGTCTCGACGTGCAAGGGAGACGGCATCCTCTTGGGCCTTTTTCTCGGCGCCGTCGTGGGGCTCATGGCGGGTGCCGGAGTTGCCAGTGTTGTAGGTTCACGGCATCCGCAGCACATGGTCCTCACGGAGACCGTACCTCTCGTTACGCTCCGCAACGCGGACGGCGTCGCGGGGTCTTTCTTCCTCGGCACCGGCTCGGTCGAATCCGTCCCCTACTACTTCTACTACAAGCCCTCGGGCGACGGCGGCTACAAGCAAGACCGCCTTCAGTCGTCTGCGAACGTCACGGTCTACGAAGAGGACCGGACCGACGGCGCGCTCGAGGTTTATGAACGCAAGTTCGTGGATCCATCGGACGCGCGCTGGGGCGCGGACGGCGGCCACGCCGAGTACAAGTTCCGCATTCCGCGCGGGAGCTTAAAGAAGCAATTCCGCCTCGAATAGATACGATTCGGCCCCGCCACTGGCGGGGCCATCCTTTTAGAGCAGCATCGAGATGACGCGCGCGAGCTTTTCGGGGTCATGGCGGATAAAACCGCGCGAACGGATAAGGTCGGCGGTGACGGGCATCGGTTTCCGCGAAGAACGCGCGACATCCGGCTCCACGAACTCTGCGCGCTCCTCAACGTAAGGACGGAGCCGCGCCGGCGAGGGACGCTTGTTGTTCATGAGAACGTAGTCCACCACGCCTTCACCGAGATGGAACTCGACCGCCTTCAAGAAATCGGAGGCGCGGTAACCGTTCGTTTCGCCGTGCTTGGTCATCACGTTCACCGCGTAGAGCTTCTTCGCCCTCGTCCGCCGGAGCGCCTCCCGCATCCCGTCCACCACCAAATTCGGCACGATGCTTGTGTACAGGTCACCGGGCCCGACAATGACAAGGTCCGCCGCCATGATCTCGCGGCGCGCCGCGGGATTCAGCATCGCTTTTGGCTTGAGCCACACCCGCCGGATCTTCAGACGCCCGTCGTGGGCGGGAATGTCGATGTTCGTTTCGCCGCGCACCGTCGTGCCATCCTCGAGCTCCGCCATCAGCTTCACCGGCTTTAAGGTCACCGGCACCACCTTGCCCCGCACCGAGAGTATCTTCCCCGCTTCTTCGATGGCGCTCTCAAAGCCGCCCGTGACGCGCTCAAGCGCCGTGATCATCAGATTGCCGAAGTTGTGACCGGTGAGTCCCGTCCCTTCGCGGAAACGGTAATTGAAGAGCTCGGAGAGGGTCTTGTTGTCCGAGGTCGAAAGGGCGATCAAAGCGCGGCGGATGTCGCCCGGCGGCAGGATGCCGAACTCCTCGCGCAGCATCCCCGTCGAGCCGCCGTCGTCGGCCATCGTGACGATGGCCGTGAGATTTCGGAACATCGGCCGAAGGCCGGAGAGCACCGTAAATACGCCCGTGCCTCCGCCGATAACCACAATGCGTTTTCCGGACGGATCTTTTCTTCCCATTACCCGCATTGTAGACAAAAAGCGATGCTTCCCACAATAGAGACGCCCCACCAAGGTGGGGCGCCTCCTTCCTCACGACGTCTTCAGAGTTCTTCCGTTTTTCTCAAGAAGCGGCGTATCGCCTCGGTAAGCAAGACCACCGCAACGATCATGACCAGATGGTGCGCGAACTCTAAAGCAACGGCATAGCCGCTTACGACATAGGGCAGTGCCGAGAAGAGAAACGCCGCCGCGAGCGCCACAAGCGCCCACGTCGTAAGCCGCCAGACGCTCGGCATGCTTGTGCCGACAAGGCCGCGCTCGATCTGCCACACATACACAAGCGCCGCGACTGCGGTCACGAGGCCGAAAAGATCAACTCCAACCATCAGCCAGGAAGCTCCTCCGAACATATTACTTCTTGGTGATCTGCTGCCAGAGATAGATGATGCCGAGCACGACCAACACGAAGAGCCCGACCCAGAAGAGGAACATAAGCGCCCCGAATCCGCCCCAGGCGCCGCCCCACCCCATCATTGAACCGTAGTAATTCATCATGTATTCATACTACCAAATTCCGTCGACCTTTGAAAAGCTCAATACCCTCCGAACTCCTCGGTTCGTATCTGTTCGTCGCTTACCCGCATGGCATCGAGAACATGGCGCATCGAGGTAACCATTGCAGCCGGTCCGGCGATGTAGTAGATCGCTTTGGCGGCATCCCGCACGCGGCCTCCGATCATTTCGGCGTCGATGTAGGCCGTGAGCCCAGGCCAGGCCGATCGAGAGCCCCTCATCTCCGTCATCGTCGGCACGCAGGTGTAGTTGGGATTCTCTTTCTCCAGCGCCACGAGCTCCTCGAGGAACGTCGCGTCCTCCGGCCGGCGGTTCGAGTAGAAAAGATACAAGCGGTGCGGCAGCTTCTCCTCGACGGCGTACGTGATGATGCTCCTCATGGGCGTGACGCCGATCCCGCCCGCGAGGAAGACCGCGGGTTTCGCCGCATCCTTATGGAGCGTAAACGACCCCATCGGCCCCTGGATCTGGACTTTGGCGCCGAGCGGCATTTCACGCAAACTGTTCTTGAACGCAGTATTGCGCATGCGGGTCGCGATCGTAAGGCGCGTCTCGTTCGGCGAAGAAGCGATCGAATAGGTGCGCACGCTCCCCTCGTCGTCGCTGTAGAGCGGGTTCTTGAGCGTGAGGTCAAGATGCTGGCCGGCCTCGAAGACGAACTCCTTGGGCCGCTCGAAGGAGAATGCCATCGTGCCAAAGGCGACCTCTTTCCGGTCGACAAGCGGGACCGAGTACACGTTGCTCATCTCGTTGCCCTTAGTATACCACGCGACGCGCTTCTGTTCTCTGGGAGGCATACGGGATTCGAACCCGTACTAAGAGCTCCACAAGCTCTGGTGCTGCCGTTACACCAATGCCTCCATCTACTCCCCAATTTTCTACTAAAATACCGTGAACGAAGCGAAAAGACAACCTCCTGGTATACTAGATAGGTTCTCATAACCGACCATGGCTGACTTTTTGGAGGTCGCGCACTCGCTGGCGCTGCAGCACCAGGTCGCGAGCGCGATCTCCATTTTTACCAGTACCATTTTCATCGGCGAGATCACCGCGCTTGTCGCGAGCTTTCTCGCCTGGAACAACGCCATTGCATGGCCGGTTCTTTTTGTTTCGCTCGTGGGCGGCGCGATAGCCGGCAATATGGTGTGGTATGAGTTCGGCCGCTGGCTCCGCGGGAGCCCCTTCGGCTCCTGGGTCACCGGCAAGTTCCGGTATCACGAGATCCTTGAGCGGCAACTCCATGAGAATCCGCGGCACATCATTTTCGTCTCCAACCTCGTTTCGGGCATCTCCTTCTCCGCGATCATCCTTGCCGGCTGGTCCCGCGTCCCCTACCGGACGTTCATCCGCGCCGCGATCTTCTCCGGCGTTGTCTGGACCCTGGTTTTTGTCGCCGTCGGTTTTTTCGCGAGTTCCGCGATCGGTTACCTGCGCACAAGCGAGTACGTGAAACGCGCGGAGCTCGTGCTCCTCGCGTTCATCGTCCTTATCTTCCTGATCCAGCATCTCGCCCGCCGTTCGGTCACAAAAAAACTGAAAAAGATCTCTTAACAAAAACCCCGTGTCAGGAAGATCGGAGGCCGCCAAAGGCGGCCGATGGTAAGAAACCGTTGGTGTCTTAAGCGGGGGTCGGGGTTTTTGTGTGCCTGGGGGGTGAATCGAACACCCGACGCCAGCCTCTTCAGGGCTGCGCTCTACCACTGAGCTACCCAGGCCTCGTTATTACCCACTTATTATTACCTCGGTCTTCATCTCGCGGCAACCCAGACGGGATCTCTCCTCCTTGCCAGAAAAAGTTGAGGGCCCCGCAGTTGCGGGGCCCGATGTGTCAGCGAGTGACGCACGCCTTGAGAAGAGCCGCGAAGCGCCCGTTCGCGCTCTCAATGTACATATCGAGATGGTCGAAGACGTCCGTGAACTTCACGAGCGCATTCGCGATCCAGCCGACCTCCTCGGCAGACGCCGCCTGCAGGCGCCCAGAAGCCCTTGCGGCTTCGAGTACGCCGAACAAACGGCCAAACGAGAAACGCCGATCATGTCCCCAAGCGAGCTCATTCTCATAGATCTCGTAGGCGTCGGCCAGGTTCGCGACCGGCCGCTTGAGACCCTCGATCGAGGCGCCAGCGAGGATTGCCCGTGCCGCCTCGCGATACGATCGCTTTGTGACACCGGCCGCTTCGGCCTCATCGTTACTCGGCTGTTCCGCCGTCTCCTCTGCGCTCGCGCTTGAACTCACGCTATCGCTTGCGCTTTCGACGAGGATGCGAAGATGCGGCGCAAGCGAAGAATGCTCCACGCCTTCGACATGCATGCTCACAGGCGCGCCGTCGTAGGAGACAACATGCACCCTCTTGCCGCAGCCGAGCAGTATCTCGAGAAGTTCCGGGAACGGTTCTTTGCCGTCGCCGGTTGCGAGTATCACCATCCCTACGTTGTCGTCGACTGCGAGGAGAAGTCCGAGATCGCGGAGCGCCGTATCGGCCGCGTTCGGGCCCGCAGGCACGATCATCGTGCGGAAGCCCGCCTTCGCAAGCGCGAAGGAGATCCACGAAACGTTCTTCTGCTTCCGCGCGAATCCGAGCGCCGCGTAGGACCGCACCGAGGGCGCGTAGCTCTGCGCGAGTTCACTGACGTAGCCGATGATGCATCCGGCAAGCTTGTTTTTCGAAGCCCCGCTCGCCGCAGCGTCATCGCACGCCGCGAATAGTATGTTTTCAATGTCCAGAAGAATTGCGCATTCCCGTTCTTTCATCTGCGCCCTCCTTGCGTGTCGTTAGGTTGGACAGCGGCTATAAAATACAACACAGTTAACGAAAAGTCAAACTCTTGTCGGGCCGCCCGGATTCGAACCGGGAGTCGCCCGCTCCCAAAGCGGGTATGTTAACCGTTACACCACGGCCCGTACGAGCTCATCGTAGCGTGGCTTTGCGCATATAAACAAGAGGCGGTATACAGTTAAGGGAAGCCCCCGTAGCTCAATGGATAGAGCAGCGCCGTTCTAAGGCGTTGATGTGGGTTCGATTCCTACCGGGGGCGCACTGTGCTGGTTATTCCGCCGCCCGCTCAAGCTTCGCGATCTCGCCGAGAAATTGGCCGTTCAGATCGTTGATCGCGGCGACCTCCTCGTTGATCGTGCCGATCAGCTCGCCCACGGAAGGCGCGCTCGGCGCGATCCCCTCGAATTTCCTGCGCAGCGCCTCGAGAAGCTGGGCGAGATATTCGTTGTAGGTGATAAGCTTCCCCATGAGCGTCACCTCGTAATTCACCGCCTGAAGCGCGGTCGAGCGCGCATCTGTTTCCGATATCTGCGCGACAGCGCTCGTCATCGTCGAAAGTTCGCGCGAGAGCAGAGCGGCGTAACCGCGCATCTCGCGGCTGCGCTTCTGCTCTTCCGCCACAAGGAGAAACGCGTCGGCGTATTTTCCCTCCTGATCCAGCTTGTTTATCTGCTCGAGTTGCCGCGCCGTCTCTCCCGACAAACGCACGATCTCTTCGGCGACGATCGCCCCCCTTCCCTTCGCTTCGAGAAACTCGCGCGGAATGATCACGCGCTGGGCGCCCAAGTAGACCCACAAAAGATAGGCCACGAGCGCGACGAAAAAGAGCAGCCCGAAGAGCCGAACGCGTCGCGGAACATTTGTAAGATATGCGCCCAACATGTACTCTATTTTTAGTAAATAAGAGGGAAAAAGCAAACGCGGGTGTCGTATAGTGGCTATTATACCTCTCTTCCAAAGAGGAGATGGCGGTTCGATTCCGCTCACCCGCTCCACCGCAGTTCTCCTCCCGTGCCCGTTCTGGTATCATGAGAGTGGAAAAATCATCCGAAAAAAATCCTATGAAATCACGCATCATGTTGGGTGCCGTTCTTGCGGGGCTCGCTCTCGCCGGACTCCTCGTCACGCGCGCCCTCCGTAACGGCGAAGAGCGCGCCGATGCGGGACCCTCCACCGCTTCCCTCGCCCTGCACGCGACGCCCGCGCCGGAAGGATCCGCGAACGCCTCTTCCTCGACGTCTCCGGGCCTCGAGGCCTTTCGAAACCTCTCAAATGAGGCCGAGTCGCTTGACGCCCTTCTTGAATCGCTTCCCCGCTGATACCCCCCTTGGGGTAACTTTTCGAGCGCATACTCGTTCTCTATGGTAGATGGCGAAGAAAAGTTAATTGGACGCGCCATAGTGGGTGAGTCCTCTGCCTTCGGCCTCCTCTACGACGGATACCAGCCGAAAATCTATCGGTTCATCCTCGTGAAGGTCGGCCACCGTGAGGAGGCAGAGGACCTCACTCACCAAGTGTTTTTGAAAGCTTGGCAGAACATCGGGGCGTACCAAGAGCGAGGGATTCCCTTCTCGGGATGGCTGTACCAGATCGCGCGGAACCAGGTCATCGACCACTACCGCACGAAAAAAGTGCACGCCTCGCTCGACCTCCTCGAGGACGAGATCCCTTCGGAAGAGCGGCTTGAGCACGCGCTCGAGTCGACATTTTCCCTCGAACAGGTCCGGAAGGTCATGAAACAGCTCACGCCGGACCAGGAAGACGTGCTTTTGATGCGTTTTGTGGACGACCTCTCCATCAAGGATGTCGCAAAGACGATTAAAAAGAGCGAGGGTGCGGTCAAGCTCCTCCAGTACCGGGCCATCGAGAAACTCAAGGACCTCCTAGACACCGAACACAACGACAATGGACAAAACGACTGAATTTTTGCACGCTATACGGTCCATCGCCCCCCGGGAGGCCTATTCGGCGCGCGCGAAGGAGTTGATCCTGCGAGCACCCCAGCTTCCGCGGCTTACGTTCGCCGAGGTGCTGATGCGAGGCCTGGAAAGCTTGCGCCTCTCAAGCGCCCTCGTGCTTACGAGCGGTCTTATCCTTCTACTCCTGGGCGGCCTCCCGTATTTAAAGACCACGCTGCCGCTCCGCGTCGCGGGCCTTGATCCCGGCGTGATCCAGGCGGAAGAACGGGAGATCCAGGTGGCGCTCTCCGAGATCGCCTATTACGAGGATTCCTCCCAAAGCGTACGGAACGCCTTGAGCGAGTCCCTGCGCAAGGGACCGGGACAGCTTTCCCCCACCGTCCTCAAGAAAGAAGCCGGCCAAACCCAAACTCCGGAACCCCTGAACGAATCGATCGATGCGGCGCTTAAGGCGCTTATCCGGTAACCCAAAACGAACATGGGCCTAGAACGACTTTCCGTCGCTGTTCTCTCCTTCGCTATGATGCTGATTCTCGGCGCGCCGGGAATTTCTTTTGCGCAAACGCCGCAAGCGATGGCGCGCACGTCCGCGCAGGAATGCGACCTCGAGAACAGCTTAGGCGCCTTTCTTGCGATCAAGGACCAGGCAAGCGGCCGGACCACCGTCCAACCGACCGAGGAGTTCCGCCTTCAAAAAACGCTGTTGCAGAAGATCATCGGCTGCATGGGGAGCGAAACGGATGCGATGGAGGCAACGCTTCGTGATCTTGGCGACATCCCCGCAAGCGATAGCGTG
This sequence comes from uncultured Candidatus Saccharibacteria bacterium, assembly GCA_964623795.1. Lineage (GTDB taxonomy): Bacteria > Patescibacteriota > Minisyncoccia > UBA6257 > CAYSDW01 > CAYSDW01. Next base: position 12,133 of record CAZUVI010000002.1, read on the forward strand.
AGTGCGGATCTACAGGACGTCCGCGACGAGTTCGTAATGACGCTCGAGGAATACCGCGGCCGCTTCGATGCCGAGGCGCGCCGCCTTCGCGAGATCCCGGAACTGAAAGACGTGAAGCAGTTCGCCAAGGACTTGCTTGAATGGCGGGAGAAAACCTACCGCCCCGCGCTCCAGCAAATGCTGGCGCTTTCCTCCATCGTGCATGGAAAGGAATCCCTGAAGACGGCGTCAACCCGCATTCAAAAGATCAACGCCGCGCTTCGCACGCTTGGCCTCGCGGGCAACCGCGAGCTCCGGACCCTTCTCGAAAAGGCGGCAAAAAACCTCAAGGACGCGGACGCGCTGAACGCCAAAGCGCTCGATCTCTTCCTCGCGATCGCGCGGCCGGCGCCGGAGCCCGCGAGCGGCGCTCCGTCAGCTGACGGAGCGAACGCCCTCCCCTCCTCCACATCAACTGCGGAAAGCGCGAGCGTAAGCGCAAGCGAAAGCGTACTCATGCCGTCTTTAAGCGCGACCAGCACGGACACGGCCGCCCCGGCAACAACGGAGAAGAAGGAACCCCTGCCGGCGCCGAGCGATGTGGCGAAAGAATCGCTCCTCAAGATCCGCGACGCCTACCGCCTTTTTTCGAACGTGAGCGACGTGGTCGGCCGGATCCTCCGATAACGCGCACCTGACCCGCTCGCTAAAAAGCCCCGAGAAGTTCTCGGGGCTTTTTAGCAGAAACCGTTTCTTGCTTACTTAACCGCTTCCTTCAGCGCTTTGCCGGCGCGGAACTTCGGCTTGACGGACGCGGCGATCTGGATCTTCTCGCCCGTCGCGGGGTTCCTTCCTTCGCGCGCCGCCCGCTTGGCGACACGGAACGTGCCGAACCCGGTGATCGCGACCTCTTCCCCGCGGCCCATGGTCTTTTCGATCGTGTCGAAGACCGCCTCAACAGCCGCCTTCGCGCCCGACTTCGTCTCCATGCCCGTGGCTTTCATCACTGCCTCTATAAGACCTTCTTTCGTCATGTGCGATGTACGTTTAGTGATTCGACCTTTCGCTTAGCTGCGATACATCCAGTATAGCATACCGGGGGCGTGCGCAAGGTCCTCCTAACGGGCGTACTCCACGGCGCGCATCTCGCGAATGACGTTCACCTTGATCTCGCCCGGGTACTTAAGTTCGGCCTCGATCTTGCCCGCGATGTCGCGGGCAAGCTGGAGCGCCCCGAAATCATCGATCTTCTCGGGAAGCACGAAGACCCGCACCTCGCGGCCCGCGGAGAGCGCATAGGCGCCCTTTACGCCGGGGAAACCGACGGCCAGCGCCTCGAGGTCTGGGAGCCGCTTGATGTAGTTCTCGACCGAATCGCGGCGCGCGCCGGGACGGGCGGCCGAAAGGGCGTCCGCCGCCGTCACGATGTAGGACTCCGGCGTCGAGAACGGGTATTCCTCGTGGTGCGACTCCATCGCCCGGATCACGAGCTCGTCGATGCCATACTTTTTGAGTATCTTGCGGCCCAACTCCACATGCGTACCCTCGACATCGTGGTCGATGGCCTTGCCGATGTCGTGGAGCAACGCGCCCTTCTTCGCGACCTCGACGTTCGCCTTAAGGTCCGCCGCCATCATCGCCGAGATGTGCGCCATCTCGACCGAGTGGATAAGCACGTTCTGGCCGTAGCTGGTCCGAAAGTGCAGGCGGCCCAAAAGCTGGATGATCTCCTTCGGCAGATCGTAGATGCCAACCTCGAAGGCGGCCGCCTCGCCTATCTCCTGCATTCGCTTTGCTATTTCCTGGCGCGCCTCTTCCACCATCTCCTCGATGCGCGCCGGCTGAATGCGGCCGTCTTTGATGAGCTTCTCGAGCGCCATGCGGGCGATCTCGCGGCGCAGAGGATCGAACGATGAGATGAGGATGGTGTCCGGCGTCTCGTCGATCACGAACTCCACGCCTGTCGCGCGTTCAAGGGCGCGGATGTTGCGGCCTTCGCGGCCGATGATCTTGCCTTTAAGCTCCTCGCTGGGCAGCTGGAACGAGCTCGTGGTGAGTTCGGAGACATGCGAGCGCGCGTAGCGCTGGATCGCCACCGTCATGATCTCGACGGATTTCTTTTCAAGCTCATCGCGCCTGTCCCGTTCCAGTTTCTGGACGGCAAGCGCGACATCCTGGCGGTAGTTCTCCTCGACGTCCTTGATAAGCCGCGCCCGCGCCTCTTCGACGGTGAGACCGGAGAGCTTCTCAAGCTCCTTTTCCGCGCGCGCGCGCGCCTCTTCGACCTCCTGCTTCGCCTTCTTAAGCTCCTCGTCGCGGCGCTCGAACGCCGATTGCCGTTCCGCCAACCGCTGCTCGTCGCCGCGGAGGCCTTCGTCCTTTTTCGCCAACCGCTCCTCGGTACGGTCAAGCTGCGCCTTTCGTTCGCGCTCTTCCTTCTTTACCTCCTCGAACGAGGCCGCGGCCTTGTCCTTCGCCTCAAGGACGATCTCCTTGGCTTTATTTTTTGCCTCCTCGAGCTGAAGTTTTACTTTCTGCTCAAGCGAACTGGCGCTCTTCGCCCCGAGAACGTGTCTGACCGCGTACCCCGCCACGATCCCCGCCAACGCAAAAACGGCCCAGAGAATTTGGTTGTAATCCATAGTTTATAATGCCGTTCGCTACGAAGTCCGAAACCATAAGCATCTCGAATGTTATAGGAACGTAGTTAATTGACCGCTTTGATGATAATATTGTACTGACTTTTCGTCAACCGAATGTATGCGCAGAACGTACGTACTCCTCGTGCTGGATGGCTGGGGAATCGGCAAGAAGGACCACTCGAACCCCCTCTTTGTCCAAAAGCCCAAGAATATTGAGGCCCTGCGGCGCGAGTTCCCTTCCGGCTCCCTCCAGGCCTCCGGCATCGCCGTCGGCCTCCCCTGGGAAGAGGAGGGCAACAGCGAGGTGGGCCACCTCACGCTGGGCGCCGGCAGGGTGCTCTACCAGCATTACCCGCGCATCACGATCGCCATCCGCGATGGCTCGTTCTTCAAGAACGAGGCGCTCTTGGGCGCCATGAACCACGCGAAGGCGATGAATTCGCGGCTCCACCTCGTGGGACTCCTCACGCTGGGGAATGTGCACGCTTCGCTTGGCCACCTTCAGGCGCTTCTCGAGCTTGCCAAACGGGAGGGTGTTCCGAACGTGGCACTCCAGCTTTTTGTCGACGGCAAGGACAGCCCGCCGAAATCGGTACGCGAGCTCCTCGCGAAGCTCGACGGAGCCGGGCCGCTCGTCGCAAGCGTCTCCGGCCGCTACTACGCGATGGACCGCGATCGCCACTTCGACCGCACGGAACGAACCTACCGCGTGCTTCTGGGCGAGGGCGATGCGGCGGAGAGCGTCGAAGCGGCGGTCGGCGCCGCCTACCAGCGCAACTTGACCGACGAGTTCCTGCCGCCGGTTCGCATCGGAGCCGAGCCGCGCGGCATCCAGCCGAACGACGCCGTCATCTTCTTCAACTTCCGCGAGGACAGCATGCGCCAGATCACGGAGCCATTCCTCAAGCCGGGATTCGACGCGTTCCCCGTCCAACCGCGCGAGAACCTCTACGTCGCCACCATGACGCTTTACGAGGAAAGGTTCGAGAACCCGGTCGCCTTCCCGTCGGAACGCGTGGAAGAATCGCTCGGCAAGGCGCTCTCGGACGCCGGCAGGATCCAGCTTCGCATCGCGGAGACGGAAAAGTACGCTCACGTCACGTACTTCTTCAACGGCTACAAGGACCAGCCGTTCAAGAACGAGTACCGCGTGCTTATTCCCTCGAAGAACGTGCCGCACCACGACGAACATCCCGAGATGATGGCGCGCGAGATCACCGACCGCGTGCTCCAAGCGATCGAAGAGGGCGGCTACGATTTTGTCCTCGTGAATTTCGCCAATCCCGACATCATCGCCCACACCGGCAACTTCGAAGCGGCGCAGAAGGCGGTGCAGGTCGTGGATGAGAACATCGGCAGGATCGTACAGTCGGTCCTCGCCGCGAACGGGGTCCTTCTCGTCACCTCCGACCACGGCAACGTGGAGCGGATGCTCGATCCGTTGACCGGCACCCCCGAGACGAAGCACGACCCGAATCCCGTGCCGGTCTACCTTATTGCCAAGGAGTATGCGCGAGCGCGCGATCCTGAAGAAGCGGAACAGAACGAAAAGATCTCGATTGGCACCCTGGCCGACGTGACGCCCACCATCCTCGACCTTATGGGCATACCGAAACCGAAAGAGATGGGAGGGCAGAGCCTCCTTTCCACCCTGCCGCTTTAAGCGTGGTAAAATCAGAATACCCCATGCGTTTTTTCTCTCGTATCGTTTTTTCTTTTTTCTCGAACTTTCTGGCGCTGTTCCTTGCCGCGGAATACGTCGCCGGCTTTTCGATCGCGGGAGGACTGCCCGGCCTCATAGGCGTGACGCTGGTATTCGCCGCCATCAACGTTTTCATCCGGCCCTTCTTCAAGTTCGTCCTCTCGCCGCTCATCATCCTCACGCTCGGCCTCGGAATTTTGATCGTGAACGCCGGAATGCTGTGGCTCCTTGACTTCTTTTCAGAACAGGTTACCATAGGAGGACTTGACGCCCTCCTGTACGCAACGCTTCTTATAAGCGCCATTCACCTCGTCATCAATATTTCTGCCAAAGTTTTGTTCCGCGCCTGATCCATGAACTCCTCTCTCCTCTCCTCGCTTCTCCCCTTTCTTCAGATCGGGGTGTCGCTCGCGCTTATTGTGCTTATTCTGCTCCAGGAACGGTCGTCCGGCATCTCGCTCTTCGCCTCCGAAAGCACGTTCTACCAGACACGGCGCGGCTTGGAGCGGGTGATCTTCGGCGCCACCATCGTCCTCGCGGGCCTCTTCGCGGCCATCTCCCTTCTCTCCCTTGTTCTCTAAAGCACGACAAATCTTCTCCGCTCTCACGCACGAGGAGCGCCTGGCTTTCTTAGGAGCGTCCATTGTGGCCGCGTTCGCTCTTGCGTTCCTCGGCATCAACTCCCTGAACCGCCTGACCGTGCAAGTGCCGGTGCGCGGCGGAACCTACGTGGAAGGCGTTGTGGGCCAACCGACCTACATCAACCCCGTGATCGCGGCAAGCGAAGCCGACCGAGACCTCGTCGCTCTTCTCTACGCGAGCCTGTACGATCTGGCCGAAAAGATCGAGTCCGAAGAGAGCGGTCAGGCGTGGAAGGTGCGCCTTAAGGAGAACGCGGCGTGGCATGACGGCCAGTTGGTTACGAGCGATGACGTGATCTTTACCATCGAGAAGATCCAGGACCCAGAATCCCGTTCGCCGCTTGCGGCCGGCTGGCGCGGCATCTCCGCGGAACGCGTGAGCGAGCGCGAGATACGTTTCAACCTGGCTGCGCCCTACGCGTTCTTCGAGGACAACCTGCGACGGCTCTACCCGGTTCCCAAACACCTCTTCGCGGACATCCCGCTCGCCAACTGGCGCCTGTCCCTCTACAACCTTGAACCGGTGGGAAGCGGCCCGTACCGATTCACGTCAAGCGATACGCGGCGGGACGGTTACATCACCGAGTACCGCTTGGCCGCGAACGACGCCTATGCGAACGGCCGGCCGTATATCGACACCTTCGCGTTCAAGTTCTATTCGGACGAAGAGCGGCTGCTTCAGGCGTTCAACCTCGCGCAGATCGACGGCGTGGGAGGCATTGAGCCGTCGCTTCTCTCCCGTTTCCGTCTGCGCTATCAGCTCCTTTCCCTCACGGCGCCGCGTTACTATGCGGTCTTCTGGAACGGCAGCGTGAATCCGGTGCTCAAAGACAAGAACGTGCGCCGAGCGCTCGCCCAAGCGGTGAACAAAGAAGAGCTGGCGAGCGCGATCTTCGGCGGCAATGCGGTGGTCTCCTACGGCCCCATCCCGCCCACGTTCGACACGTTCAATGCCGCGCTTGCCAAGGACACGAGCTTCTCCAAAGAGCAGGCGGAATCCCTCCTCGAAAATTCCGGCTGGAAGCGGGACGAGAACGGCCTCCGCTCCAAAGGAAGCGGCGCATCGAAGGCCGTGATCGAGTTCAACCTCGTCGTGCCGCAGGTACCGTTCCTCAAAGAGACGGCCGAATATCTGAAGACGGCCTGGGATGCGATCGGCGTCAAGGCGAACGTCATCCTCTTGAGTCCGCAGGATGTCGCGAGCGAGGTCGTCCGCACGCGAAACTACGAAGCGCTCCTCTACGGGAACATCTTAAGCGGCAACCCGGACCTGTTCTCCTTCTGGCATTCCTCACAGCGTTTTTCCCCCGGCCTGAACCTCGCGCTCTACGAAAACAAGACGGCGGACAAGCTCATCGAAACGATCCGCCAGACCGGCGACCAGGGCCTCCGCGTCAAAGACCTCGAAACCCTCCAGTCGCTCATCGTCCAGGACCAGCCCGCGCTGTTCCTCTACTCGCCCAACTATCTCTATGTCGCCACGCGCGCCCTTCGCGGCTTCGAGCTTGTCTCGCTTGTCACGCCGCCGGACAGGTTTCGCGGCGTTGAGCGATGGTACGTGAAGACCGCCCGCACTTTCCAATAAGCAGTACAGAGGCCCAGGTGGTGAAATTGGCAGACACGCAGCGTTCAGGGCGCTGTGACCGCAAGGTCGTGGGAGTTCAAATCTCCCCCTGGGCACAATCACTAAGGTTCGCGTTCTCGAGAACAAGCAGCAGGTGCGAGGTCGACGCACTCTCACGCTCTCGCAAGAACCCGTCTCTCGTGAGAAAAACAACTATGGAAGAAAAGAAAGAAAAAGAAATAGAAGCAAGATTTTCCGGAGACCGCTCTGTCGGTCCCCGAAGAGCAGGCCCGGCGCGAGGCGCCGGAAGGCCCGCCTCGCGCGGCTTCCGGCCCCAGCCGGGCGGCACACGGGGCGGCCGAAGCCCGTTCGGCGCCAGGCCGGGCATCGCGCCCCGTCCCTTCGCGGTGAGCCGCGCGGCGCACGATCCCGACGCCGTACGTTTCGTGCCGCTGGGCGGCCTCGAAGAGGTCGGCCGCAACATGATGTTCTTCGAGTATCGGGACGAGATCATCATCGTTGACATGGGACTCCAGTTCCCGGAAGAAGCGACGCCCGGCATCGACTTCATTATCCCGAACGTGTCGTACCTTGAGACGAAAAAACAGAACATCAAGGCCCTCGTCCTCACGCATGCGCATCTCGATCATATCGGCGCCATCCCCTATCTCATGGGCAAGATCGGCAACCCGACTGTCTACGCGACCGCGCTCACCAAGGCGATCATCGAAAAACGCCAGGAGGAGTTCCCGAACGCGCCGAGGCTCAAGATCCAGGTCGTGAAAAACTGGGACTCCTTCAAGCTCTCGAAGTACTTCGA
>CAZUVI010000002.1:19490-23458 GCA_964623795.1 uncultured Candidatus Saccharibacteria bacterium
GTCCTGAAGACCCCGGTCGGCAACATGGTCCACTTCGCGGACTTCCGCATCGACTACGATGCGGAGGGCAACCCGCAGGGCGTCGAGGAATACGCCAAGGTGGGCCGCATGGGCGTGCACACGCTCCTCATCGACTCGACGAACGCCGAGGAGGAGGGCATTTCGCTCTCGGAGAAGATCGTCGAGAAGAATCTCGAAGCGCTCTTTCTCCAGGCGGACGGCAGGATCATCGTGGGCATCTTCTCCTCGATGGTCACGAGGATCGGCGAGATCATCAAGATAGCCGAGAAGCTCGGCCGCCGCGTCGCCATTCTCGGCCGCTCGATGAAGGACAACGTCCAGATCGCCCAAAATCTCGGCTACATCAAGCCCAAGAAGGACACGCTCATCCCCCCGGAGGAACTCCACAAGTACCGCGACGACAAGGTGCTCATGCTCGCGACGGGGGCGCAGGGCGAGGCAAACGCGAGCTTGATGAAGATCATAACCGGCGAGCACCGCTTCGTGCAGATCAAGAAAAACGACACCGCGATATTCTCGTCCTCGATCATTCCGGGCAACGAGCGAAGCGTGCAGGTCCTGAAGGACAACCTCGCGCGGCAAGGCGCCATCATCCACCACTCGAAGACCGTGGACATCCACGCCTCCGGCCACGCGCCCAAGGAAGACCTCAAGCTCGTGATGCGGCTCATCAAACCGCAGCACGTCATTCCGATCCACGGCCACTTCTTCATGCGCTCGGTGAACACCCAGAACGCCAAGGAGGCGGGCATCCCCAAGGAGCGCGCGCTCCTCATGGACAACGGCCAGGTGGCGCAGATGACGAAGGACGCCCTGAAGCTCACGGAGGAGTCCGTACCCGCCTTCTACGTAATGGTGGACGGCCTGGGCGTGGGCGACGTAAGCGAGGTAGTGCTTCGCGACAGGCGCGTCCTTGCCGAGGAGGGCATGGTGGTCGTCATCGTTACCATCGACCGCAGAAGCGGCCGCATCATCAAGAACCCGGACATCATCTCCCGCGGCTTCATCTACCTTAAGGAGAACCAGGAGATGCTCGAGGAGATGCGCCGGCGCATCCGCACTGTCATCTCCCGCGTTTCTCCCAAGGAGCAGGAGACGATGACGGACTACCTGAAGAACCTGCTCCGCGACCAGATAGGCCAGTATCTCTTCAACAAAACGCGCCGCCGTCCGATGGTCCTGCCCGTCGTGATAGAGGTCTAGCAATTCCTCAAAAACCCTGCCGAATGGCAGGGTTTTTGATTTGGGCGGCGTCCCCGCTTGTTGCTCGTCCTGCGACATTACTCACGAAGAAGATATCGCTCCAAAATCTTCGTCTTGATCTTGTGCGCATTGCCATGACCCAGGAGGCCAAGGTAGGAATTAAGGGCTTCGGGAGAGTTGCTCCCTCCTAATCGCTTCATCATGCGCCTTTTGGTACTCGTCCGTAAGATGCGGTGTCCCGGAAAATGCACCCAGCCGAGGAAGTCAACGCCGGATGCGGTAGTTTCGAGAAAAGTTTTTTGCGGATGCAGCTGAAGTCGTAACTCTTCACGAAGAAAACGGCGCATGGCCGGAATAAGCCCCGCAAGCCAGCTGCGATTTTCCGAAAAGATCACGAAGTCGTCTGCATAGCGGATATAGTATCGCGCCTTAAGCGCATGCTTCATGAACTGATCAAACTTATCCATATAAATATTCACGAAAAGCTGTGAGGTGAGATTGCCGAGCGGCAGGCCCTTGCCGACATCTGTACTCGAGAAACTCTCGATAACCTGCCGAAGCAACCAAAGGACGTCCGGGTCAGCAATGCGTTCTCCGAGAACAGCGACGAGGATTCTTTGGTCAATGCTCGCAAAGAACTTTTTGATGTCGCACTTCAAGACCCAGCACGTTCGCGTATCATTCCTGCTCACGGCTCTGGCGAATTCTCGAAACCGATTCAGAGCCCTGTGGGTCCCCTTGCCGACCCTGCACGAGTAAGAGTCGGCAACAAATGTATTGAGCTATCCAGGCACTTAGATGAGATCGGCAGGATGCTCGGCGGATGGGCGAGGGGTCTCGTAAAGAGAAACCCCGCGAGCGGCGGGGAATAAAGCTACTTGCAGGGACGCAGGAGCCGATCGTTCGAGTTCCAGTCGTTCTCGAGCCAGTTGAAGTTCAGGTTCCACCGCTTGCCGTTCCAGTTCAGGTACGGGACGTTGCGGTTGCCGTTCGAGTCCTGCCAGACCAATGTGCGAGATACCGTCCGCGCCACCGCCCGTTGAATATTCTCCGGGTTGAATCTGATTCGGGGCCTAAGAAGCCCTCTGATAGCCCGCACCAAGTAGCTTCATTTTTGAGAGATTAAGAAATGACGCTGAAAGAAGGCGTGCCCTCTTCCACTCTGCATTAGTTAACTCGGACTTCGGCCGTCCAAAACCATAGCCGTGGACCTATCAGCCTACCGTCCAGGAACATCATACCAAAAAGTGAGGGACCTATCTCATAGCTACGGCCGAGAAAAAGCGAAGACCCCTGCGCAGCTTAGCTGCGCAGGGGCCGGAAATCCAAGGGGCTAAGGGCACAATGTGCAAGAGCCCAAAGCCCCAAGAGCCGAAGCTACTTGCAGGGACGCAGGAGCCGAACGTCCGAGCGCCAGACGCCCCCGAGCCAGCCGAAGTCCAGGCGCCACCGCCTGCCGCCCCAGCCCAGGTACGGGACGTCGCGGTCGCCGCTCGAGTCCTGCCAGACCGTCCCCGGGAAGACGAGGTAGTAGCCCCTCCACTCCTTCGGGATGAGATGCTGGTTCTCGAGAAGGGCCTCGGCGTGCTTCTGACCGAAATCCGCGCCAAGCTTCTTCGCGCGCTCGGCCATCACCACGCCCTTCACGGAACTCTCGCCGGAGCGCAGGAACTCCATGACCCCGAGGGTCACCGCACCCGCCCGGTACTCGAGATCGCTCTCGAGCGTCCAGCCCTCTCTCGCCATGTCGCGGACGAAGGGCTTCGCGGGGTCGATCGTAATCGTAACCGACGGCGTGAGCGGCTTGAGGCCAACGAGCTTTCGGAAGGCGTCCCTGTTGACCTCGGCGACGTTCGCGTCGCGCAAGTCGGCGAGGAGACCGGAGGCGAGAAGCGCCTGGATCTGCTCGCAAGGCGCGTCTCCGAAGAGCGTGAGGATCTTCGCGGCCTGGTTGAGGGTTGCATCTTTCATCGCAAGTCCTCCTTGATTGTTGCGGCGTCGCCGTGTCCCACCCTATGTGGGCATCCGACGGGCCAGTTAAACTGCTAAGCAAAACATAGCACATTATAACCTTGTTGTCAACTTACACAAAAAAATGTATAATGGCCGCATGGCAAAACCGGTTCTCATCTCCGGTATCCAGCCCACCGGCTCCCTCCACATCGGAAACTACCTTGGCGCGCTCAAGAACTTCGTGGAACTCCAGGAATCCGGCGCGTACGAGTGCTACTTCTTCATCGCCGACTACCACTCCCTCACCGAACCGTTCACGCCCGGCCTTCGCAGCCGAAGCGACAGCTTCGGCGGAGTAGGCAAAGAGGAGAAGGAGCGGCAGGTCCTGGATCTCGCCGCAACCTTCCTCGCCGCCGGCCTCGGTCCAAAAAAATCAACGCTCTTTATCCAGTCGAGCGTCCCCGCCTCGACGGAGCTTGCATGGATCTTAAGCACGCTTACGCCCTTCGGGGAGCTCCGCCGCATGACGCAATTCAAGGAAAAGGGCGGAGAAAAGGAGTCGGCGAACGTGGGCCTTTTCACCTACCCCGTCCTTATGGCGGCGGATATCCTGCTCTATGACGCGAAAACGGTGCCTGTGGGCGAAGACCAGCTCCAGCACCTCGAGCTCGCGCGCACGCTGGCGCGCAAGTTCAATGCGAAGTTCCCTGCCCGCCGAAGCCTCGGCGCAGGCGGGGGAAAAGTGTTCATCGAGCCCAAGGCGCTCATGACGGATGTGCCGCGCCTCATGA
>CAZUVI010000002.1:23558-25548 GCA_964623795.1 uncultured Candidatus Saccharibacteria bacterium
GGAAAAGTGTTCATCGAGCCCAAGGCGCTCATGACGGATGTGCCGCGCCTCATGAGCTTGAAGGACCCCCAAAAGAAGATGTCGAAGTCAGACCCTGCGGGTTGTCTCTTCCTCGACGATGCGCCCGAAGCGATCCGAAAGAAGGTCATGGGCGCGGTCACGGACTCGGGGGGCGCGGTCGCCTACGACCAGAAGCAACGTCCAGGCATCTCGAACCTCGTCCTTATCTATGCAGCGATCGGCGGCATGGGAACAGATGCTGTTGTCAAAAAGTTCTCCGGCGAGGGATACGCTCCCTTTAAGCAGGAGCTCGCGGAGCTTCTTATTCAAAAGCTCGCGCCCTTCCGCGAAACAAAAACGGGACTTGTGAAAAATTCAAAGAAGGTGCGGGGCGCCTTCGCAGAGGGAGCGGAAAAAGCGAACGCGGTTGCCGCCGAGAAGATGCTCGCGGTGCGCTCCGCGCTTGGTCTGCTCTAAGCCCTACTTCTTCACTCCGATCCAGAGCGGCCACTCCTCGAGCTTGGTCGAGATCTCGGCGTCCATCCTCCCCAGCTTCACCTGGCCTTTCCCGAGAAGGACATCCTTGGCGCTTACCTCTCCTTTGAGCGTGTCGAGGTCGCCGACCTGCGCGCGGAGCCCGTCCGGCAGATCGAGAACCACGTGTATGCGTTCACCCGGCGCGTAACCGGCGTCCTGACGGAGGTCCTGGACCATGCGCGCAAGCTCGCGCAGAAGCCCTTCGCGGCGAAGTTCCGCGTCGATCACCGTATCAAGCTCCGCGAACGAGGCGTCTTTATTCTTGATCTTCACCTCCTTCACGTTCACCTCCTCCGCCACGATGCGCAGGAATTCCTTGTCCGTGTCCGTAAGCACCGCGGAGCCGACGGTGAAGCGCCGGAGCGGCTGACGCACCTTGAGGTTCTGCGCTGCACGCGCAGCAAGGCCGCCGCTCGAGAGGCGCCGCGCCTCTTCCATCTTGCGGAGCAGTTCTTTGTCGGTCCGCGTCCGGTCGGCCTTCGGCCAGTCCTCGAGATGCACGGAGTCCTTGTTCCCTTTCGCGGACAAACTCTGATAGAGCGCCTCGGCGAAGAACGGCGTAAAGGGCGCCATGAGTTTCGAAAGCTCCCGGAGAACGTGACCGAGAACCCAGGAGGCCGCCTCGTGATCCTTTGCCTCCGGCCGCTGGAAGCGGCGGCGCGAGCGGCGGATATACCAGCGCGAGAGGTCGTCCACGAAGATCTCTATCTCGCGTGCCGCGAGCCCCACGTCGTAGCGCTCGAGCTCGTTGGTTACCGTTTCGACGGTCGCCTGAAGCCGCGCAAGTATCCAGCGGTCGAGAAGGTGCGTGATCCCGGTCGCCGTTCCGGCCGGCGCGTTCTTTTTGCCGTAGGTGTCATAGAACACGAAGGAGTTGTAGAGCATCATCAGGAACTGACGCAGCTTTTTGCCGAGCTCCGCCTCGTCGAAACGCTTCGCCTCGCCGGCGGGATTCACGGTGTAGAAGAACCAGCGCATGACGTCTGCACCGTACTTTTGGATCATCTCCCACGGGTCCACGACGTTGCCTTTTGACTTGGACATCTTTTGGCCGTTCTTGTCCAAGACCAGGCCGTGCGATATCACGTTCCGGTAGGGAGCTCCTTTCTTCAGGAGCACCGAAACCGCCAAAAGCGTGTAGAACCAGCCCCGGGTCTGGTCCAATCCCTCGCAGATGTAATCCGCGGGGAACATCGTCCCGTGTTCGATAAGCGTCTTGTTCTCAAAAGGATAGTGCCACTGCGCGAAGGGCATGCCGCCGGAATCGAACCACACGTCCGCCACCTCGCGCACGCGGCGCATCTCGCCTTTTGCGCACCGGGGACAGCGAAGCACGATGCCGTCCGCATAGGGACGGTGAATGTCGAGGCGCCCTTCGGCGTTGTAGGGCCAGTTGTGAAGCGAAACGGGGCGCACTTCGCCGGTCGCAATGTAGGAGAGCTCAAGCGCCTCT
>CAZUVI010000003.1:0-3172 GCA_964623795.1 uncultured Candidatus Saccharibacteria bacterium
TTGTTCCAGAGGGCCTCCTGGTGATGGTAGACGTACTTCAGGAGCTCTTTTTGCCTCACGAGCGCCATCACCGTGTCCACGATGTTGAAACTTACGAGGAGCGGCACGCCGGTCTCGGAAATGAAATAGTCCCCCACCGGGCCCAGGTCCTTCCAGAACGCGATGCCGTTCGTAAAGTTTGGCAGGACCTCCGGGATGCGCACGATCGCCTCCTCGGCCCGTTGCCAGTGGAGCGCCTCGGGGTTCACGTGCGGCTCGAAGAGCCGCCAGTCGTTCTCGTCATCCTTCGCGAGGTAGCGCTGGATGATGAGGAACCGCGGCCGCCGCGCCTCGACGGGCTGGGGCGGCAACCGGTCCTCGATCACGTCGCCCCGCAGGAGCGAGATGACGTTATACGCGAAGTTCTCGCGCTTCGCGAGATGCGCGAAGAGATCCGAGTAGTACTTCACCTCGTTCAGATAGTGCGAGAGCATGGCGAGAAGACGCAGCGATTCGCCCGAAACGCCGAGGAATATGGGTATGACGAAGATGACGCCGAGTTCCTTGAGGTGGCTCACGTTGTGATACTTCTTCGCCACGAACCGCTCCGCGGCCTGCGCCCATTTGTGGTGGAGCGCCTTCAGCTCGATCTGCCGTTCTTCGAAGTCGGCCGGCGTCAAGCTTTCGTACTGCCGGAAGAAGACCGTGTTCTGCCATTCCGCATCTTCGAGAAAACGGAGCGCGCTGTAGACCTCGAGCAGATCCTCTTTCTCCAGCATCTCGTCCACGGAGGTGTACCCCAGCGCCGCCATGATCTTTTTGGGCGGCTCGTTCCTCAAGAGCTGTTTCGCCTTCTCCTTCTTCAGGAAAAACCCCGTCTGCGGCGGCTCGAGCTTTGCCGCGAAATCGCATAACTTCTCCGCCGCGCCGGGGTCGCGGAGCGAGCAGCCGGAGGCCTGGCAGATGGCGAAGTCGTCCGCCTCGATCTTGCTCGTCAGCGCGTCATAGACCTTGTTCGCGTTCGTGTGGCGGCCGAGACCGAGAAAGTCGAGACGCTGCACGATCATGCGCTCGTTCTCTTCGGAGATCGCCTCGAGCACGCCCTGTTTGCCGGTCACCCGTTCAAGGTCCTGCTCGAGGTCCTGCAATGCCCGCTTGCTGACGCGCAGCACCTGGGCGAGTTTAGCGACGTGATGATTAGTTTCCATAGTTCCGGATGGAGATCTTAAGCGACTGCCAGCGTTGTTCTCGCATCTGCCGCGCCGAGAGAATGCCCTCCTTGGCCCCGATGTGCTCCACCACGGAGGTGCCGTTCGCGGAGCCCAGTCGTATCGCATAGTGTATGTCGGCAGGCGTCACATTCTCAAGGCGGAACGCCTTCCCCTTCTGCCGCCGGATGAGACCCGCCACAAAACCGCTCCCGAAGGCGTCGCCGGCGCCCGTGCGGTCAACCACCGCCTTCTCCTTAAAGACACCAGCCGCATAGATGCGCGTGCCGTCCGAGACGACCACGCCCTTCGGCCCCTTGGTCATGACGACGATGCCGCCCACCGCCCGGTCGAGCTTCCTGAATATCTTTTTATCCGCCCCGTACGGCATGCCGGTAAGGTACGCCGCCTCTTCTTCGTTCAGAATGAGGACCGCCGCTCCCTTCATTGCGCGCGAGAACCACGCGAGGCCCCTCTTGAGCGTCTTCGCGGACGGGTTTACGGCAACGGTCATCTTCTTCAGGCGCGCTTTGCGCATGATGTCCGCAAAAACTTCGGGCGCGGCGCCGCCCAGGGGCGCGAGGTAAAGCCATCGCGAGGCCATTTTTTCCCAGGGGATCATCGCCGGCCGCAGGTCCTCGGAGGCGCCCCGGTACGTGAGAATGGTTCGCTCCCCCGATGGCGAAAGGAGGATGATGGAATAGCCCGTCTTGTGTCCCTTGTCGGGATCCCTCTTGAAGAGAAAGCGGACCCGCTCTGTGCGGAGTTCTCGCATGATGGTCTCGCCCGAAACGTCCGCCCCGACCACGCAGAAGCAGGCGGCGTTGAACCCTTGGCGGCCAAAGGTCGTCGCGGCGTTCGTGGCGCCGCCGCCGGTCGTAAAGACGATCGAGGGGATGGATATCTTGGAGCCGTGCGAGAAGGCAACCGCCTTCCCGGTCTTGAAACGCGCGTCCTTGATGATCCGGACGTTCTCATCCTTCACGTCTTTGAGGACAACGAACGCGTCGCGCACCGCGGTCCCAATCGAGATCACGTCGAACATATATAGTTAGTATACCAAAGACCCCGCGTTCATGCGGGGCCCTGTTCCCTATTTTCTCTTGACGACCCTCTTCACCGCCGCCATTATGTCCTTTGCGCCCATTCCATATTTTTCGAGCAGTTCCTCGGGCGGACCCGACTCGCCGAAGACGTTCTGGAGGCCGATAAACTCCATCGGCACCGGTTCCGTCTTCGCCAGAAATTCCGCGATCGCCCCGCCCAGTCCCCCCGCGACCTGATGCTCCTCGACCGTCACCACCGCGCCCGCGCGTTTGGCGGCTTCCGCTACCTTCGCTTCATCGAGCGGCTTGACCGCGTGGACGTCGAGGACGACCGTCTCGATCCCCTCCTTCTCGAGGTCGCGCGCCGCAAGGAGCGCCTTGTGCACCAAAGGCCCCGTGGCAATGATCGCGGCCTGCGGCTTCTTGCCGTCCCAGAAGACCTCCGCTTTCCCCGGCGTGTACGGCGTCTCCTCCGTCGTGATGACCGGGGACTTTTCGCGCGCGAAGCGCAGATAAATCGGCCCCCATATCTTCGCAGCCGCAACGGTCGCCTTCCTCGCTTCGATCGCGTCGCACGGCACAAAGACCTTCATGTTCGCCATCACCCGCATCGTGGCGATGTCCTCCACCGCCTGATGCGTGGCGCCGTCCGGCCCCACGGAGATGCCGGCGTGCGCTCCCGCGATCTTCACGTTCGAATCGTTGTAGGAGATCGTCGTCCTGATCTGCTCCCAGTTCCTGCCCGGCGAAAAGGTCGCGTACGACGAGATGAAAGGGATCTTGCCCGAGATGCCGAGTCCCGCGGCGATGGCCGCTAAGTTCTGTTCCGCAACGCCGATCTCGAAGAACCGTTCGGGAAATTTCTTCGAGAACGCCTCGGAGCGCGTGGACTCCGTAAGGTCCGCGCAGAGCACGACCACGTTAGGGGCCAGGTCGCCG
>CAZUVI010000003.1:3182-14979 GCA_964623795.1 uncultured Candidatus Saccharibacteria bacterium
GCCGGCCGCCACAAGGCCGGCCCCATAGCCGTCGCGCGTCGCCTTCTGTTCGACATCCGTGTCGAACAATTTTTGGTTCAGTTTTGCTGCTGGATTCTGCGGCATGCACAGCTCACTGCGTTCTCAAAAGCAGCGCGACGAGGAAAAAGAGGGTGACGTAGGTCGCCACGAACGTGACGATGAGCGTGCCGATATAGGCGCGATGCGGCGTGATGTCCGCCATTGTGAGCTTTTCCACTCCTTGCTTCCGGAGATAGAGAAGGATCGTTTCGAACGTAAGCAACATGCCCAGAAGCGCAAAGTGCCATCGGAACGCTGAAAAGAGGATCGTCTGGAGCGCAACCACGGTCGAAAGCGACGCGAGGCCCAAAAGCGCGATCATGGGCGCCGTGAAATAGAAGCCGAGCGCCACGAGGCCGTAGATGAAGCCCCACGCGACACCCCATTTATTGATCGCTTCGCGAAAATACGTCATCGCAACGGTTTCGCATAAAGCTCCGGATCGATGGAGCGCGCAAAGCACGCGCGGCCCTCGGCGTGGTCCCAATTCTCCGTAACACCGCCGGGATACGGGTAGTAGAGGGGCTCCGGCTTCGGCACGTTCAGGGCGTCTTTGGACGAAAGATTGAACTCGGCGCAGAGCTCGAACGAGAGCGCGCCGGTGGCCCGGTACTCGTACGCCGCTCCGCTTTGCGGGTCGCGCGGCGCCGTGAAGCCGGAGATGGGGTCCCGAAGTTCATCGAGCGACTGCGGGAGGCGCTCCTTTTGCTGCCAGAAGTAAACAGTCTTCCCCTGGATCGTCTGGAGGTTGCTAACCTTTTGCTGGTCGAAGCGCACCAGGCGCTGGCGGAAGGGCGAGCCCGCAACGGCGAACCCCGTTACGACGACCGCCGCGACCACGAGGCACGCAGCAATGACGAAAACCTTCATGCGCGGAGAGAAGATCAACGCGCTCCGGCGCAGATCGTACAAGTAGTACGTAAAAACCGCGGCGCCGACGGCGAAGACCGCGAGCGTCTTAAGGAGAAAACGGCCGCTTAACTCTCCCCCAAGGAAGTTATAGAGCAGCGACACGAGGTCGCCGATCACGAGCGCCGCCGCGGCAAAGAGGGTTATATACACCAACCACTTCCGGATGCGCAACTCCCCTTTCCACGCGTTCGCGGCTATGTCCTTCGCGAGAAACCACGATCCCCACACGAAGACTGGGAAAACGACGGTAAGCGTCGCCAAAGACCACCGGATGCCGCTCGCCGGATCATAGTAAGAGGTCAGTAGATCCGGCAGGTAGGCGTCGACGAGGCCGAAAACGAGCGATAGGAACATTCCGGCGCTCACGTAGAGCCCCGCCATCACGAAGAGATGCGTCAGGAGATCGCGAGGAGAAGATCTCTGTGCCTGTTCCATGCGTTTAGTATATCACCTACTGGTGCTCGCTCTCGATCTGTCCATGAAGCGTGCGAAGTTCGCTCAAGGCAACCTCCGCTTCCTCTTTTGTCGGCGGCTTGCCGTGCCATAGATAGTCGCGCTCCATAAAGCTCACGCCCCTGCCGGGAATGGTGTGCGCGATGATGACGGTCGGCTTCTCGTAGATCGCCTTGGCCTCGTTCGTCGCGTCCACGAACGCCTCGATGTTGTGGCCGTCGATCTCGATAACGTGCCATCGGAACGCCTCGTACTTCTCGCGGAGCGATTCCAGGGGCATCACGTTCTCGGTATAGCCGTCGATCTGGATGTTGTTGCGGTCGATGATGGCCGTGAGATTCGCGAGGCGCTCTTTGCCCGCGAACATCGCCGCCTCCCAGGTGTTCCCCGCGTCATGCTCGCCGTCGGACAGCGCGCAATAGATGCGGTGCTTCTTCTTATCGAGCCGCGCCGCGAGCGCCATGCCGATCGCCTGCGAAAGACCGGAGCCCAAGGGCCCCGAGGTCGTCTCGACGCCGGGAAGCGCGGTGCGGTGCGGATGCCCCTGGAGACGCGAGTTCAGCTTGCGGAGCGTTTTTAACTCCTCGACCGGAAAGTAGCCGGCGTGCGCCATCGCGACGTAGCGCACAGGACAGATATGGCCGTTCGAGAGCACCAGCCGGTCGCGCTCCGGCCAGTCGGGTCGTTTTGGATCGTGGTGTAAGACGTGAAAATAGAGCGCAGTAAAGATGTCCGCCATGCCGAGCGGCCCCGCCGAATGGCCGGACTTCGCCTCGACGAGCATGGCGATGATGTCCTGGCGAATGACGTTCGCCATCTCCTCCAAAAACTTCAGTTTTTTGTCGTGCAGTTCCATGTCAGAGCGCGGATAAGGCATGGTAGGCGTCTGCGGGGTTGCCTGCGGAAAAAATGTGAGATGCCGAGATGAGGATGTCGGCTCCGGCGGCTTTGATGCGCGGCGCGGTTCCGCCGTTCACGCCGCCGTCAACTTCTATTATAGCACTCGGCGCATGCGCCTTGATGCGTCTGATCTTCTCGAGCGCGATTTCCTGGAGCGGTTGCCCCGAGTAGCCGGGGAATACTGCGAGAACAAGGAATCCTTGAAAATCCCCCGCGTGCGCGAACGCCCGCTCCGCTTCCGTACCCGGATTGATGCCAAGAAAAACTTCCGCGCCGAATTTTTTGCATTTCTCGAGAACATAGACGTGGTCTTTGAGCGACTCGAGGTGCACCACCACGCGCTTCGCACCCGCGCGGAGCCAGGCGTCGAGCGCGCCTTCCGGATCCTCGACCATCAGATGCACCTCGAGCTTGAGCGGAGTTGTGAGCGAGGCGAACTCCTCCGGGTTTCCCCAGGTGACAGGCGGCGCGAACTTCCCATCCACCACATCCACGTGGATCCACTCCGCGAATGCCTCCGCCTTCCGAATGCGCTCCTTGGCGCAGGCAAAGTCCGGACAGTTAATTGCCGGAAGAATCTGCATATTCCGCGCGCGCTATCTTGTCCTTCCGACGATGGTGCCGTTCTTCCGCGGAAAACGGCGTGCTCAAAAATGCCTCGATGATGCGCTTGGCGCTCTCCTCATCGGTGTGGTCGGCGGAAATGGAGAGCACGTTCAGGTCCTCGTCATTCCGCGCCGCCCGCGCGAGCTCCGGCGAGGTCACGAGCGATGCGCGGATGCCCTTTACTTTGTTCGCCGCGATCGCAATGCCGATACCGGAACCGCACAACAGAATGCCGCGGTGTTCTTCGGGGTTCTTCGCGACCTCCCGGCCCACGGCGAGGCCGAAGTCGGGATAATCGTCCGAGGCGTCAAGCGCGTGCGCGCCGAGATCGAGGACGTCATGCCCCGCGCCAAGAAGCCATTGCTTAACCTGCTCTTTGAGCGCGAACCCGCGATGGTCCGCGCCAAGATAAATGGTCATTGTCGAATATGGTTAGACCAAAAAACCCTTATGCCTGCTCATGCGGTCGCCGACGAGAACGCAAGACCGCCCACACACCTACCGCGATCACGCCTCCCGCTGCGAGGCCGCCCAAAAACCAGACCGAGGGAGAGCTGGGAAGCGCCACGCCAAAGAATCCTCGTACGCTTTCACCGCCACCCTCCTTGCGATAACAATCTCCCAACACGCGGTCGATGAACTTCGACGCAAGAAGTTTCTGCAGCTCCGCGACCTTCGCTCTTCCGCTTTCACACTTTCCTTCCAGGAGCAGATCGGCGACTTCTCGGTACGATGCGGTCGCCTCGCCAACGGCAGGCGCGGGACTCTTAGCGGAAGCAATAAGCTCCTCCGCCAACGAGATCGGCAGGAAGAAATTAAAGTTTCCGTACTGAGCGAAATTCAGATTGCCCAGCGTCACGATCCCCACCACCTCCCCGCGTCGATTAAGCACCGGCCCTCCGCTCGAGCCGCCCCCGATCGAAATATCGGTCTGGATGATCTCAAAGTCGTTGTTGTCCGAGCGCCTGATCGCGCTCATCACGCCGGAGGTAAGCGAAGGTTCATTGGTGCTTAATTGATTGATGTTGGCGGCGGCCGGGTAGCCGAGCGCAAAGATCTTCTCGCCAACCCGGGGCGATTCCTTCGAGATCGGGAGCGCCGGCAACGGACCCTTTTCTATCTTCAAGATGGCCACGTCCTTGCCGGGATAGGCCTTGCCGGCCTTTGTAAGCTCCGCGGGCCAACTCGCCGCGAACAGCTCTTCATCAACGGTAGGCAGCGTCGTGAGCGACGGCGGCACGACATAATATTCCTTTTTGAACTTGACCAGCCTGCCATTCTGCTGAAGATAGTTGTAAAGCTCCGACTCGAACAGGTACTGCTCATCAACGGTAAGGCCATATGCAGAAACCGTCTGCCACAAATACTGTTCAATGGCGTTCGCGACAAGAATCGCGCGCACCGATTCCGGAGTCCCCTCCTCCACCACGTGCGCATTAGTAAGCAGATAGCCGTCTTCGCGCACCGCAAAGGCGGTCCCTAACGCGAGCGTTCTTTTGATCGCCACGCGTTCGAGCTTCTTGCCTGGCGGCGGGGACTGGACCGCGACCCGCAGCGCCGCCTCGATATCCTCATCCACCCACCCCACCAATTTCAGTTCGCTGCGAATGAACGTGATGCTTTGGTTGCTTTCGATGCCCTTCCTAATGTAGTCGACCACGATACCGTTCGCGCCTTCGTAGTACACAAAGGGTCTCAGTGTCTGGCGATCCACCTGGAACGCCGGGAACTCCAGCTCGGCATCGACCGCCGTCAGCGCCTGGAACACCGAGGGGATCGAATATGCCGCAAGCTGTTCTTCTGAAATGCTTTGTGCACCCGCCGCAGGAACAAATGCGATAAGTGAAAGCGCGACAACAAGATAGACGAGATTGCGTTCCATAGCGTGCATCACCTGATCACCTAGGGAAGCACTGCCGCGGCCTTGAGCACGTGACCCACGAGCGTCGCCGTGTAGCCCCACTCGTTGTCGTACCACGCAAGCACCTTCACCAGGTCGCCGTCCACCACCTTCGTCATGCCGAGGTCCACGATCGAGCCGTAGGGCTCGCCCAAAACGTCGGCGGAGACAATGGGTTCTTCGGTGACCTTGATGATCTTGTTCCAGCGCGGCGAGGAGGCGGCGTCCCTGAAGATCTGATTGATCTCCTCCGCGGTCACTTTTCGTTTTGCGAGAAAGGTAAAGTCGACAAGCGAGCCGGAAATGACCGGCACGCGCATCGCCAAACCGTCGAACCGACCCTGGAGATCCTTCACCGCACGCGTAACGGAGATCGCGGCACCGGTCGTCGAGGGCACGATGTTCATCGCTCCCGCGCGTCCGCGGCGGTAGTCCTTGCTTCCCCGCGTCGGGCCGTCCACAAGGTTCTGGGTCGCCGTATAGCCGTGCACCGTGTTCAGCACCGCCTTCACCACGCCCGGATTCTCGTTCATGACCGCCGCAACGGGCGAAGCGGCGTTCGTGGTGCAGGAACCGTTCGAAGTGATCTTGCACACCTTGAACTCCTCTTCGTTCACGCCGAGAAGGATCGTCTTCTGGTCGGGACCGTCGTCGTCCTTGGCCGGAGCGGTGATGACAACGCGCTTCGCGCCCGCCGCGAGGTGCACCCTGGCCTTCTCATAGGACTCGAAGGCGCCGGTCGCCTCGACCGCTACGTCCACCCCCATCGCTCCCCATGGAAGCTTCGTCGGGTCCTTCTCCTGGAGAGAAACGATCTCTTTGCCGTCAACCACGAGCGTCCCCTTCTCTCCTTCTTTTTTGACGCTCACCTCCTTTCCGTACCGGCCGTAGACCGTGTCGTACTTCAGAAGGTACGCCATGTTCTCGAGGTCGCCCAGGTCGTTGATGGCGACGACCTCAAGCCCCGGCGTCTCGAACGCCATCCGGAAAAACAACCGCCCTATCCTGCCGAATCCGTTAATCGCTATTTTTGCCATGGTGCAAGCTCTTTAACTCCCTATACATCAATAATACATACACCGAGGTCACGGGCACAACCAGGGTGTTCGCACCGGTGAGGAGAAGCTCCTTGAGCGCATCGGGGAGCCGCAGGATCTCCAGGACAAGGAGCACGAAAAGATACGCGCCCATCGCCATAAGTCCCAGGGCGATCTCCCGCCACAGGACGGCCCACCAATGGCCGCGCACGTACGCCCTGCTTCGGCGAAGCGCCTCGAGCGCTCCGGTATTCTCGAAGACCAGCACGTAACTCACAAAACTGAACAGCACGGCTGCATAAATGCCGGGAACGACGAACACAAGAACGCCCGCCGTGACGATGAGCGCGTAGAGGAGCCAGGCAACGGCATACCGCGCGACGAAGGAAAGCGCGCCTTGATACGCCAATCGCCAGTCGAGCCGGTCGTCGCGAAGCGCGAGAAGAAGCGCCACGAATCCCCATACGTAAAGGAAAGCGCCCGCAAGCACCAAGACCGTCGCCGCGGGAAAGAGCGCTCTTCCCATAAAACGGGACCCGCTCTCAAAAAAGAGCTGGAGCGCGAGGCCGCCAAAAGCGTAAATGGCGACAACGGGCATAAGCCGCCGCCAGTTGGCGCGCTCGTAGCGGATGGCGCGGCCGAGAAGTTCCGCGGGCCGCGTTAGAGAGTTTTTTGTCCCGGTTTCCATTCCGCAGGGCACAGCTTTCCCGTCTGGAACGCCGCAAGCACGCGAAGCGTCTCCGCCACGGAACGTCCGACGTCGTTATTGCACAAGAGCGCGTATTGCACTTTGCCGTAGGGGTCGATGAGCAAGGTCGCGCGAAGCGCCACGCCTTCGTCTTCAAGCAGTACCTCGTAGTCGCGCGCCATCTTCTTGTGGAAGTCGGAGAGCAACGGGAAGTTGATCGCGCCCAAACTGCCCTCCACCCAGGCCTTGTGCGAATGCACGGAATCAACGGAGACGCCGAGCACTTCGGCGTTCAGCTTCTTGAACTCCGGGTAGCGCGCCGAGAACTCCCTGATCTCCGTGGGACAGACGAACGTGAAATCGAGCGGATAGAAGAAGACCACAAGCCACTTTCCCTTGAAGTCCTTGAGCTCGTACTTTTTGAAGTGCCCTTTCGAGAATCCTTCGAGATGAAAGTTAGGCGCAGGAGAACCGATTTTTACCATGGATTTATAGTATCACGTTAAGGCCGGTCTGCGCGTCGCGCGCGCGTCGTAAGGGCCGCGTCGTGCGAAGCACGACTTCGAGCGTTCCGCCTGCAGCGCCACGCACAAGATGTCCCGCATGCGTCTTAAGCGACCGGTCCCCTATCACAAGATGGCAATGAAGCGCAGGCGCTCCGCCCAACATCGCCAGATTGCCCGTCATGCCGACCGCCTCGTAGAGGCCGTGGAACTGGCGCTCGAGGTAGCGCTTCTTCTTGAGGTCATAGTATGCGAGCACGGGGTTTTTGAGCGATCCCTGGCCGTAGAACGTCGCACCACGCAGCCGCTTCGTGCGCACGAAGAGCATGAGCGCGGCGACCGCTTCTTCGCCCTCATCAAGCCGCACAAGCCACTCGCCTCTGCTAAGCGGGAACGACTTCATAGCCAGAACGACTAGAGCCGCTCCTCCGGCAAAATGATCTGCACCGGATCGCCAAGGCGGATATTGTAGCGGTCGATGGAAAACCCGGGCAGCTCGAGCACTTGGCTTATCTTGATGTTGCTGGGCGGGTAATAAACCGGCGGATTCTCGTTGTCCTGGGGCACCGGCGCGGCGCGCTCGAAAGAAAACACCCGCCCCTCGTGAATAAAGATGATGTCGAGCGGAAAGCGCACGTCTTTCATCCAAAAACCGTAGGGTCCCGGCGTCTCGAAGAGGAACAGCATGCCGTCGGATCCGAGTTTGTCGCGGAACGCCAAGCCGCGGCCCCGCTCTTCGTCGGTGTCGGCGACCTCCACGTAGAACGCGCGCTCCCCCACGATCACCTTCGCCAGCTCGATTTTGGGAAAGCCGTAGATAAGGTAGTATGCGCCTCCGGCCAGGCCGGCAAGAAGAATGATAACGAAAAATGTCCGCGACATTGCTTTAGTATATCCGAAAAAGGGCGCGGATGTCCTCGCCTACTTCACTTCCTTGTGGAGGTAGTCGTAAATGTTGAGGACTGCCTTCACGGCATCCCCCACCGAAACATTGTTCTGTTTGTAGAGCACGTCCGAAACGTCGCCCGCCGCCCAAATGCCGGGAAGCGAGGTACGTTGGGTCTTATGGTCCACGACGATCTCCCCGCGCTCATTCCGCTCAACCACGTCCTTCACGAGGTCCGAGTTCGGCACGGAACCGATCTCCACAAAGACGCCGTCGAGCTTTAGCTCTTTCACCCCGCCGCTCGCCTTGTCCTTGTAGCGCAGAGCCGTCACGAAGCCGTCGCCCAGTATCTCCTGCGTTTCGGCGTTATAGATGATATCCACCTTCGGCGACTGCTTCACCGTGTCCTGCGTGATCGGGTCGCCTTTCAGTGCGTCCGAACGGACCACGAGGTAGATCTTGCTCGCGTAGGACAAAAGGTCGCGCACCGCCTCAAGACCGGCGTTTCCGCCGCCCACTACCGCCGTGACCTTATCCTTGAAGAGCGGCGCGTCGCAGGTCGAGCAGAAGACCACGCCTTTGCCTTCGAACTTGTCTTCGCCGGGCACGCCCAAGCGGCGGCGGCGCGACCCCAAGGCCATAAGCACGGTCCTGGTCTCGAGCGTTGTGCCCTGCTTCGTTTCCACGCGAAAGCCGCCGCCTTGTGGTGAGCTTGTCGAATCCATTGTTTCGATTTTTGAGACGAGGTCACTCTCCACGATCTTAATATCTTCCTGCGCCTTGAGATGCTTCTCGAGTTTTTGCGCGAGTTCGAAGCCGGTCAGGGACGGGTCGCCGATCCAGTTCTGGATGTCGGCTGAAACAAGCGACTGCCCGCCGAACGAGTCGGTGATGAGAACCGTCTTTATTTTCTTGCGCGCGGCATAGACGCCGGCCGCCACTCCAGCGGGTCCTCCGCCAATGATCACAAGGTCCTCCATTGCCTAGTGCAGCCCGAGCGCCCGCTTGATGAGAACAGGATTGAATCCCACGAATACCTCGCCGTTCACTTCGATAACCGGTACGCCGAGCTGATGCGAGCGATGCACCATCTCCTCGCGCGCCTGACCGTCCGCCGAGACGTCATACTCCTCGTAGGGTACGTGATGCTCCGCGAAGAACTTCTTGGCCATCCTGCAGTAGACGCAGGACGGCGTGCTGTAGAGGATCACCTTCGTATGCGTCTGCATGCCTCCAGTATAACAACTCCGTCAACCCTCTGCGCTTTCCGTACCGAATATGCGCCAGATCGCAAGCACCGCAAAGACCGTGCCCGCCACCACGTTGCTCCAAAGACCGAGCGTACCCGAGAAGCCGAAGATCCACGGCGAGGCGATCACCCAAACGCCGAGCACGAGTTCCGCCCACGAGAAAAGCTTCATTGTTATTTATTCAGCTCTGCCATAATGGCCGCCTCGAACTGGGCGAACGGAAGCGCGCCCGAGAGAAACCGGCTGCCGACGAAAAACGCGGGCGTCCCGTTGACTCCGTACGCGACCGCCTCCGTGTTCTCGGCCTCGACGGCGGACTTGTACTTCCCCGTATCCACGCAGGATGCGAACTGGCCTTCGTCCATGCCAAGCTCCTTCGCGAACCGCAGGAATAGGCCGCGGTTCAGGTTGCCGTTATGCTCGAGACCGTCCTTCTGCTCTTCGCGATAGAGCGCGTTGTGGTACTCCCAGAACTTCCCCTGGTCGGCGGCGCATTTTGCCGCCTCGGATGCGGCTACCGACTCCGGCCCCAGAAAGGCGTAGTCCTTATAGACGAACTTCACCTTGCCCGTCTTCACGTACTTGTCGATGATCAGGGGCTCCGTCTGCGCGAAAAACCGGCCACAGAACGGGCACTGGAAATCGCCATACTCGATTATCGTGACCGGCGCGTCGGGATCGCCCAAAATGACGGCGTTCCCGATCGCGGGAACGGAGCCCGCGCGCGGCGCAGTCGGCGGCGTCGCCGGACCTCCGGCTTGGTCCTTAAGGCCGAGCGCGTAGATCACGGCGCCGGCGATCAAGATTCCCGCGACAATGATGCTTATCGGCAGCGTATAGTCGCGGCTTTTTACCATCATCCGCTCTTCGTGCGCGTGCTCGCGTTCGATCACTTCCCTAACATCGTTCCTTTTGTCCATAACGAAAAGAATTATAGAATAAAGTGGCTTATGACTTTCTCCAAGGTTAAGTCTTTTCTTTTCCAGAATCAAACGCTTCGCCAGACGGTGCTCAAGAACGCCTTCTGGCTCACCGTGAGTCATGCGGCGGGACGGCTCTTGCGCGCCGCGGTCGTCATCTACGCCGCGCGACTCCTGGGAGCATCCTCGTGGGGCGCCTTCTCCTACGCGTTGAGCTTGTCGGCGTTCCTCACCATCTTCTCGGACATCGGCATCACGGGGCTCGTGACGCGCGAGGCGAGCCGCAGCGTTGAACTGCGCCAGAAGTATCTCGCGACCGCCTTCGCCATCAAGACGACCCTGCTCGTCGTGCTCATTGCGGCGTTCCTTCTCCTTGCCCCGCTCCTCACCGGCCTTCCGGAGGTACTGGCGCTCCTTCCGGTAGTCGCGGCCCTGACCGCCTTCGATAGTTTGCGCGACCTTGCTTCCTCGATCGCGCGCGCCACGGAACGCCTTGAGCTCGAGGCGTTCGTGAACGTATTTACCAACGCCGCCATCGTTTCCCTGGGCATCGTCTTCCTCCTTGCCTCACCCACCAGCTTGTCGCTCGCGTTCGCATACGCATTGGGCAGCGCCTTGGGGCTTATTGCCTACAGCATCGTCCTTCGCGACTATTTCCTCGCCCTGCTTCGCGCGTTCTCCCGGGAGTTGGTGAAGCCGATCCTCGTCTCGGCCTGGCCGTTCGGACTCCTTGGTCTCATGGGAGCGGTTATGATCAACACCGACGTCATCATGGTCAGTTTCTTTAGGAGCATCGAGGAGGTCGGCTTTTACTCCGCGGCGCAGAAGCCCGCCCAACTTCTCTACATTCTCCCCGGCCTCCTGGCCGTACCGCTCTTCCCCGCCATGAGCCGTCTTGCGAAAGAAGGCGCGGCGCAGCTTCGCGGCATCTTCGAGAAGGCCATGCATGCCATGCTTGCAGCGGCACTGCCGCTTTCGATCGGCGGCGTGCTCTACGCTCCGGCGATCATCAACCTCCTCTACGGCCAAGAATATGCGGCTGGCACCGAGACGTTCCGCATCCTTTCGCTCACGTTCGTGAGCGTCTTCCCCGCCGTGCTCGTCGGGAACGCCATCTTCGCCTTCGACCGGCAGAAGAGTTTTCTTGCGTATACGTTTCTCGGCATTTTTGGGAACGCGTTCTTCAATCTTCTCTTTATTCCCGCTTTCGGCATCGTCGGAGCCGCCTGGTCCACGGTCCTCGTGAACATCATCATTTCCATCTACGCCTGGCGGAAGCTCAAGGGCATCATGCCGTTCGCGATCCTGCCGCGCCTGCCGAAGACCGCGCTCGCAGGCGTCGCCATGACGGGCGTTGCCGCCGTCCTCTACGCACTTGGCACCCCTTCGTTCCCAGCCATGGCCGTCACGGGACTGGCGTATCCCCTCACCCTCTTGCTCTTGAGGGACCCGCTCGTTGTTGAACTACGCTCCCTTTTTCGATAGAGTAGGCGCATACAAGACATGCGCCTCAAGGACCGCAAAACCGTTGGCATTATCGGCCTCGGCTACGTGGGGCTTCCCACGGCGCTCGCCATCGCGCGTGCCGGCCACCGCGTGATCGGCGTTGACGTGAACCGTGAACGAGTCCGCGCGGTGAACTCCGGCAAAAGCTTCATCGCGGAGATCCCCTCCTCCGACCT
>CAZUVI010000003.1:15079-25500 GCA_964623795.1 uncultured Candidatus Saccharibacteria bacterium
CCCGATACCTCCTACATCGAGAAGGCGGGCGCAGGCGTCGCAAAGTATCTGAAGCGCGGCACGCTCGTGGTCCTTGAAAGCACCACCTATCCCGGGACCACCGAAGAGCTGCTCGCTCCCATCCTCGAGAAGAGCGGGCTTCGCGCTGGCAAGGATTTCTATCTCGCGTTCGCGCCCGAGCGCATCGACCCGGGCAACAAGCAGTTCAAGTTCACCGACATCCCCAAGGTTGTCGGCGGCATGAACGCACAGTCGACGAAGCATGCGGTCGCCTTCTACAAAACCTACCTCGCCAAAGTGCACGCGGTCTCCTCGCCCAGGACCGCGGAGATGACGAAGCTCCTCGAGAATATCTTCCGCCTCGTGAATATCTCTATGGTGAACGAGCTTAATCTCTTAGCGAGCAAGATGGGCATCGACATGTGGGAGGTAATCGAAGCGGCAAAGACCAAGCCCTACGGCTTCATGCCCTTTTACCCGGGTCCGGGCGTGGGCGGGCACTGCATTCCGGTGGACCCGTTCTATCTCTCCTGGAAAGCGCGTGAGTTGAACTTCTTCACACGCTTTATAGACCTCGCGGCAGAGATCAACGAACTTATGCCGCACAACGTCGTGACGAAAGTAATTTGGGCACTCAACAGGCGCAAGAAAGCTGTGCGCGGCTCGAAGATCCTCGTCTTGGGCGTTGCCTACAAGAAGGATATTGATGACCCTCGTGAATCACCGGCAATTCCCATCATCTGGGACCTGCTGCGCAAAGGAGGTACAGTGCACTACAACGACCCCTATATTCCGGAACTTCGTGTGAATGGCGCCACGCTCAAGTCGGTTCCACTCACTAAGGCCGCGCTCAAGCAGGCGGACTGCGTCGTAATCCTTACGGACCACTCCGCCTACGACTACGGCATGATCGCGAAAACCGCAAAACTTGTCATCGATACCCGGAATGCGATACAACGGAAAGCGGAGCATATCGTCACCTGACCATGAAATTCGCGCTTATCGGGACCGGTTTCATCATGCCCCGTCACGCCGAAGCAATCTATGCGGTTGGCGGAAAGATCGTTGACGTGGCGAACACCGCCCACGGGGAGGATGCCTGGCGGAAGATGGTGCGAGAAACCGCGGCCGACTGCGTAGTGATCCTCGCGCCTAACAACCTGCATTTTCCTATGGCGATGGCCGCATTAGACGCCGAAAAGATCGTGCTCTGCGAAAAACCGCTGAGCTTCCGGGTGGAGGAGCTGAGAACGCTCGCCGCGCGGCCAAATATTTTTACCGTCCTCCAGCTCAAGTATCATCCGCTTGTTGCAAAACTTGCCGGAGAAGTATCGAGAGGTGGCGAGCACCGTATTGAGATGGATATCTCCGTCTACCGGGACAAAAAGTACTACGAGAGCTGGAAGGGCAAAAAAGAGCTCTCGGGAGGAATTCTTTTCAACCTCGGCATTCACTACTTCGACCTTTTGATCCACCTCTTCGGCGAACCCACGACCGCCGGTCCGGTTTCCTACGATCCGAAAACCGCGTCGGGCAGCTTCGAAGGGAACAACTACTCCTGCGCCTGGCGCCTCTCGACCGACGAACTGCAGGACAGCCAACGAAGGGTATTCAGAGTGAACGGGGCTGACTACAACTTCTCCTCGAAAGACAACTTGTCGTACGAAAATCTGCATCGGGAAGTGTACCGGGACCTTCTCCGGGGAAAGGGAGTGACTCCCGCAGAAGCTATCCCGGCCACGGCCCTGATCAATGACATGTATAAGAGCGCAGGAATTGAGTTCGACTCGATCGTATGAAGCGCCTTTTGATTACGGGGGCTGGCGGCGCGCCTTCCACGAATTTTGTAAGATCGCTAAAGCAATCTCCCGAAAAATTCCACTTTATCGGAGTGGATGCCAATAAGTACTACCTCCAAAGAGCAGAAACGGATGAGCGGTATCTCATACCCTCGAAAGACGAACCGGATTACCTTGATGTTTTGACGGACGTCATCGTGAAGACGAAGGCGGACTTCCTTCATACGCAAAACAGCGCGGAGCTCGCTATACTCTCAGAGAACCGGGAGAAGTTCAAAACGAACTATTTTCTCCCCGACAAGGAGACCATAAGAATCTGCGAAAATAAGTTCGAAAGCTACAAGCGTTGGGAGGAAGGGGGCCTCCCCCAGCCGAAGACGATGTTTTTGAATACCCCCGATGATCTTGAGGCCGCTTTCCGGACGCTCGGAAAAAAAATATGGGTGCGAGAAATAAAGGGATCGGGCGGCAGAGGATCGCTTCTCGCCGAAACGTTCGGCCAGACAAAATCCTGGATCGACTTCAAAGGCGGCTGGGGAAAATTCACTGCGGCTGAATATCTCTCGCCGCAATCCATCACGTGGCAGTCGATTTGGAAAGACGGAAAGCTCATCGTCGCCCAAACTAGGAAAAGGCTCTACTGGGAACTGGCGAAGATCTCCCCTTCGGGCATTACCGGAGCGACCGGCGGAGCCGTGACTGTTTCAGACCCCCTGGTGGACGAGATCGCCGAAAAGGCCATCTTGGCGATCACCGACAAGCCCCACGGCATTATGAGCGTTGATCTTACCTACGATACAGCGGGCGTTCCGAATCCCACGGAGATCAATGCGGGAAGATTCTTCACGACCCACGAGTTTTTCACCAGAGCGGGCCTCAACATGCCCTATATCTTCGTAAAACTCGCCTTTAACGAACCCTATCCGGAGATCAAGAAAAAGGTGAATCCCCTTCCCGAAAACCTGGTTTGGATCCGCGGGATGGACTGCCATCCCATTCTTACCTCGCTCGATGAAGTGGAGCGGCATGTCAAGGTGTTCGAGGAAAGACGCAAAAATAATGCGGCCTAAAACGAAGATCGTGGTAACCGGAAGCGGCGGCTTCCTGGGTTCGTATCTGTTGAAGAGGATTGAGAAGGGTGATCGCAAGGTGCTGGCGCTCATGCGGGACACGAAGGGTCGCGTGAATTCAAAAACAGTCCGATATATCAAGTGCGATATTGCGAAAGATGACCTCTCGCCGTATCTAAAGAATGCGGACTTCGTATTCCACCTTGCGGCGATAAAACCGGAGGGCTCCGACATCTCTGAAGAGGACTGCACGAAAAATATCGAGATGGCGCACAACCTCGCTTCATCGAACAAAAAGGCGAAAGTCATTTACGCGAGCACCAACAACGTGTACGGCACTCCGGCAAAAATCCCGATCACAGAGAGTGACCCGGTCCGCCCCACCGAACACTACGGCATGAGCAAGCTTTGCGGCGAAGTGATACTCGACTTTTTTTCGAGGAAACGCGGTTGGCCGCTTGCGGTCCTGCGGATCGCGAACGTATACGGCCCCGAGGCGCAAAGAAAGGAGGGCGCCCTCTTCAACTTTTTTTCAAAGCTCAAAACTGACTCGCCGCTTGAGATCGTCGGTGACGGGTCGCAGCGAAGGGATCGGGTCTGGGTGGAAGACGTAACCCGAGCCTTTGCGCTGGCAATGTCTGAAGATGCGGCGGGCGTCTTCAATATAGGGAGTGGCCGGAGCTACTCCACCATCGAGGTCGCGAAGATGATCGGAAAGCTTCTCCACAAAAAGCCACAGTTCGTTTTTAAAAAGAACGCCGCTCCGCAGAAAAAAGAGATCCTTCTCGACATCGGAAGAGCAAAAAAAATTCTGGGGTATCATCCGAGAACCGATTTCAAGAAAGGCCTCGCCATACTGATAAAAAAGTGGAACGAGACGCGATAAAAAATATTTTCCTCGACCTGGACGGGACTCTCGTAGATTCCTCGCGCCGAAGCTATTTTCTTTATCGTACGATCATACGGGAGTTGGACGGGAGGCCTCTCTCGTACCGGTCCTACCTGCGGCTCAAGCGCGCGAAACCACTCCTCGAGGACGTTCTCCGCAAGAGCCGCGGCCGGAACGACGTTTGGTTCTTCAAAAAATACTGGGAGACGCATATCGAATCGCCTGAGTATCTGGCGCATGACCGTTTGGCTGCGGGAGCTAAGAACGTCCTCGCGCACCTGGCCAACACGCATCCGCTTTATCTCATCACCTTAAGGAGAAACAAGCTGCTGCTTCACCGGGAACTCGTGCGGTTCGGGATCGCACACTACTTTCACAAAGTCGTCTCGTTTCCGGTCCAGGGCAGAGAGCGGGCGGAACGAAAGACAAAATCCTTGCGCAAACTCGCCCGAAAGGGCGATATTATAGTCGGTGACAGCGAAACCGATATCCGCGCCGGAAAAGCATTGGGTCTCATTACCATTGCGACCACCGGCGGGTGGCGCTCAAGGGCGCTGCTGCGCAGGGAGCGCCCCGCCCGCCTTCTTGCCGGCATCCGCGACCTCGCTTCGGTCGTTGACCGCATACGTACATGAAATTCGTTGATCTCGAGGCACAGTACCGCACGGTGAGAAAAGCGGTGGACAAAGCCGCCCTTAGAACGATGGAGAGTGGCCGTTTTATTTTGGGAAAGAACGGCGTCAAACTCGAGAGCTCCGTCGCCGCCTTATGCGAAGTTTCTCACGCGGTAGGAGTTAACTCCTGCACCGATGCACTTTTTCTTTCGCTCAAAGCGCTTGGCATCGGTAAGGGTGATGAAGTAATAACAACCCCTTTTTCTTTCATTGCCACCGCTGAAGTTGTCGCACATGCCGGAGCAAAACCTGTTTTTGCAGATATCGATCCGCTTACATTCAATATTGACCCCTACAAAATAGAAAAGAGAATAACCAAAAGAACGCGCGCCATAATGCCCGTTCATCTCTACGGTCAGATGGCGGATATGCGCGCCATCAACCGTATCGCGCATAAGCATAAGCTCTTCGTCGTCGAAGACGCCGCCCAGGCACTTGGCGCCTTCCAATTTCATGGCAAACGCTTTGTAATGGCTGGAGCAGCGGGAGACATCGCCTGCTTCAGCTTCTTCCCGACTAAGAATCTGGGAGCGGCCGGCGACGCAGGAATGGTCACCACCGACCATAAGGCACTTGCCGAACGCGTGCGGCTTCTCCGAAACCACGGCTCCGCGCAAAAATATCACCACGTCATGCTCGGCTACTCGTCCCGCCTTGACGAGCTCCAGGCGGCGATCCTCCTTGCAAAACTGCCCTATCTTGCCCGCTGGAACCGCGCCCGTCAGAAGATCGCCGCCCGCTACACTGCCGCATTTAAGGGTTTCTCCGGGATCGCAACGCCTCTCGTTGTCCCCGGAAACACGCACATCTTTCACCAGTACACCATCCGCACTTCCCGGCGCGATGAACTCCGCGCGTTCCTCGAGAAGCGCCGCATCCCTACCACCGTCCACTATCCGCTTCCGCTGCACCTGCAGCCGGCCCTCAAATCTCTTGGCTATAAAAAAGGTGACTATCCGGAAGCCGAGCGCGCGGCAAAAGAGGTTCTTTCGCTGCCGATGTACCCGGAACTGTCGCTTGCAGCTCAGAAACGGATTGCCGATGCAATCCGCACTTTCTTCAAGTAAGACATTATGAGCGCTGCTTCAAAAATCGTTTCCGTCGTGATCCCCTGTCGCAACGAGGAGCGGTTCATCGAGCGCTGTCTCGACTCCCTGCTTGCACAGACCTATCCGAAAGACCAGATCGAGATCCTTGCAGTGAACGGCGCGAGCGAGGACGATACCGAGAAAATCGTTGCCGCGTACGCCGCAACGCACCCTTCGGTCAAACTCCTTCAGAATCCCAAGAAGTTCACTCCCATCTCGATGAACGTGGGGATCAAGAACGCACGTGGCGGCTTCATTCTCCTCGCA
Source organism: uncultured Candidatus Saccharibacteria bacterium (assembly GCA_964623795.1). Taxonomy (GTDB): domain Bacteria; phylum Patescibacteriota; class Minisyncoccia; order UBA6257; family CAYSDW01; genus CAYSDW01. The sequence goes on from CAZUVI010000003.1 coordinate 20,867, forward strand.
GGCGCCCATTCTTCGTTCGCTCCCGACTACGTCGAGAAATGCGTTTCCCACCTTGAACGGCACAATGCCGATGTAGTGGGGGGGACACTGGAAACGAAACCCAGCCGCAACACGCTCGCCGCGCAGGCGATCGCGGAAGTTCTGAAGAGCAGACTTGGCACGGGCGGCTCTTCGTTTCGCGTCGGCACTTCCTCCGTCCGGGAAGTGGATACGGCGTTCAACGCTTGCTACCGGCGCGAGCTTTTTGAGAAGGTAGGCCTTATTAACGAGCACCTGCGCCGCAGCCAGGATATGGAGTTCAGCATGCGGATCAAAAGAGCTGGGGGCAAGATCATCCTTGCGCCCGACATATCGACCACCTACTACCCGAAAGCAACGCTTCATGAATTTTGGTCGCACAACATCTCCGATGGCATCTGGGCCATCCTTCCCGTGAAGTACGGCGCGCGCCTTTTCAAGCTTCGCCACCTTGCGCCTTTCGTTTTTGTGCTCGGCCTTCTCGGCACGGGGACAGCGGCTCTGCTCTATCGGCCCCTTCTCGTCCTTCCTCTTGCCATTGCAGCGCCCTACCTGTCCGTGATCGCAGGGGTCTCGCTCACCCTCGCCGTTCGCGCAAAGCGCCCCACGCTATTCCCCTTCCTCATTGCGGCATTTGCAATACGCCACTTCGGTTACGGCATCGGCTCGCTCATGGGGTTCTTGAAACTGTTGCTGCCGGAACGACGTTCGTAATATGCGCATCTTGTTTCTCGCCGGCACGAACTCGATCCACAGCCACCGCTGGGCAAACTACTTCGCCCATGCAGGCCACGAGGTGCATGTCGTCTCCTTTGCGCGCACCATCCAGCCGATCCTGCCCTCGATCCGCTATCGGGAAATTATCTCTTCCCTCCCTTTCCCCCTGAGCGCCTTCGCACATGCACGCATAGTGAAACGCATCGCACAGGAGGTCCGCCCTGACGTGCTTCATGCGCACTCCGCTGGCATCTATGGGTTTGTGGCGCTCCTTGCGGGCTTCCATCCCTTCGTGCTCACCGCGTGGGGCACCGACGTGCTTTTGAATCCCCGCGCGTTTCTGAAGCGCCTGATCGTAAAAAGGATCCTCCGTGCCGCCGACCTTATCACCACGGACGGCGAGAACACCGCCAAAGCAATGGCCCGCCTCGGAGCGGATCCCAGAAAGATCAAGCGCATCCTCTTCGGCACCGACATCGAGAAATTCAGGCCGCGCCCAGAAACAAAAAAAGAGGGTCCGCCCCGCATTATCTCCATTCGCAGCTTGGAGCCCGTCTATGACATCGAAACCTTGCTCCGCGCGGCGGCCATCGTTCTCGGACCCTTCCCGCACGCGGAGTTCGTGATCGCGGGCGACGGCTCGGAGCGGGCGCGGCTTGAGGCGCTTGCCAAAGACCTTGGTGTTGCAAACTCCATCCGGTTTATCGGCAAGATCTCCGCGGAACAGGCACCGCTCGAGCTTGCCGCCGCCGATGTCTACGTTTCAACTTCACTCTCGGATAGCGGCCTTGCCGCCTCGACCGCCGAGGCGATGGCCAGTGGCCTTCCCGTAGTCGTAACTGATTCGGGCGACAACAGAAAATGGGTCGAGGATGGTTCGACGGGCTCACCACAAGCGGGCGGATTCGTCGTGCCCTGCCGCAACCCGGAGGCGCTCGCGAAAAAACTGACATCGCTCCTGCAGGACAAGGGAGCGCGGCAGTCATTCGGCGCCCACAACCGCCGCGTTATCGAGGAGCGAAACAGTTATTCCCGGGAGATGGAGAAAATGAACCGACTGTATGAAGAAATTGCTAAGGAGCGCCAAGCGACTGCTCGGTAAAATATTCGGCACGGCGACCGAAGAACTCTACTGGCGGTTCCGCCATCTCGGTTCGCCTCACTGGGCGGAAACGTACGTCGCTTCCGCATCGCTCGAGCATCCGCATCGAAAATTCCTGCTTGAAACGATCGAGCGCCAACGACCCTTCGCAAGCATTCTGGAGGTCGGCTGCGCTTCCGGACCAAATCTTTATTTACTCGCCAAAAGATTTCCTGCCGCTAAACTCTACGGCGTTGACATCAGCCAAAAAGCCATTGCCTTTGGCAGGAACTGGCTTTCGAGCCAAGGGATCTCGAACGTTTTTCTCGAAACCGGTAAGACGGGACACCTGACCCAATTCGCTTCCCAGTCAGTTGACATTGTCGTGAGCGACGCTGCGCTTGTCTACGTTGGGCCGGAGAAGATCGAAGCAGCGCTCCGAGAAATGGCGCGCGTAGCGAAAAAAGCGATCGTACTTGTGGAATGGCATACCGATTCAGATTCTTCGATTTTCAAAGATCACTGGGCACACAATTTCCGGAACCTCTTTCGAAAAATCCTGCCCGACAGCGAGCCGCGTTTCTTAAAGCTCTCCCCGGAGATCTGGGGCGGCGATTGGAGCGAGCACGGCTATATTATCGAGATACGCATCTCCTCACCGGGCGGGAGCGAAAACATCGCGGAGTGAGACGAGTTTCCGCGCCACGAGCGGAAACCGCATAAGCGCGACAAAAAGTCCGAGGCGGCAGAGTTCTGTTGCAAGAGCCCGCGGCGCGTGCGGATACTCCCGGCGGTGTCGCCACACCACCTTGAGCTTGAACTTCGCGTCTTTCGCCCGCATCGCGAGAGCATTCCTCGCCTTTCCGCCAACCGGAACCTCGCGGTACTTAAGAAAGTAGTCCGGCAGGACGGTCACCTTCCCTTTTCTCGCAAGCTTTAACCAAAGATCGTAATCCTTTCCGCGCTCAAGCAGAACGTCGTAACCGCCGGCTTGCATCGCCGCCTCCCGCCGATACAGCGCCGAGGAATGAGCGATGGGGTTTGCCAACAAAAAGTTCTTCTTGATGTCTTCGTCGTTCGAAGAAGCCCTGCTTCTCACCATTTCCTTGCCTGTTTCGAAATCCACCACGACCACGTTCGTGCCGACAAGCACATAGTCGGGATTCGCCTCAAGAAATGCGACCTGACGGGAAAGCTTTCCTTCCGAGAGCCAGAGGTCATCGTCATCGAGAATGGCAACGTAGGTGCCGGCTGCCGCGCGGAGGCCCCGGTTCAAGCTCTCCGCGCTCCCAAGATTGCGGTCATTTCTGACATAACGGATCCGCGGGTCACGAAATGATTCAACCGCCTGCCGCGTTTCCGGACCGGAGGCATCGTCAACTACGATAAGTTCGAAATTGCGATAGTCCTGGTTAAGCGCCCCCGCCATCGCCTCACGCAAGTAGGCCGGCCGGTTGAATGTGGTGATGATGACGCTCACAAGGGATCGTGACGCTCCCCCGGTGAGCGCACAGTTGATCTCGTCGACTTTTTTTATAAGTCCAAAATCTACGCCTGCGCTCTTCGCAAAATCGATAAGCGCTTTTGTATCTTTGGGCAGGCAAGCGCCGCCGTAGCCGCGATAGCCGTCGTGAAGAACGTCAAGGTGACTCGCGCCGATGCGCGGATCTGCTGCCGCTCCCTCTTTCACCGCATCGTAGCGAATGCCGAGCTTTTCGCAGATATCGTACATCTGATTCGCAAAAATGACCTTGGTAGCAAGGAATACGTTGCCGAAATATTTGACCGTTTCCGCCTCTGTAGCGCTCATAATCCGCGCAAAAGGCGCGAACGGAAGAAGCGCGAGGACCCGCTCGGCCTCGGCCTTGCTCTCGGCGGTCACGCCGAGGATCTGCCGCTGGGGATGCAGGAAATCCTCTACTGCCGTCTTAGCGACCAGAAACTCTGGATTGAAAGTTATCTTGTGTTGGGGGAACTCCTTTTGAAACCGCTCCGTGGAGCCCGGCAGGATCGTTGACTTTATTACCACGATTTTCGAACCGGTGAGGATCGAGAGTGATTCGCGGATGGCGGAATCATCGTACCCGCGTCCATCCTCGTGATAGGGCGTGGGCACGCAGATAAACACGATATCCGCCCGATTAACGTCGGATACCGAACCGATCTGTTTGTACTTGTCGTATGAAAATAACTCGACACGGTCGAGGCAGAAATGGTCGAACCAGTGGTGCACGGCTCCACCGACATAGCCGAGGCCGACAACGCCGACTTTTTCTTTCATTGAATTTGTGCCAATTGTGGCATAAAATAAGTCCGACTTCAAATGAGCCTGACGCGCTATTTTATGTATCGGCGCATTGCTGCTGCGCTGCCGAACAAGATCAACGGCAAGATCTTGAGCATCAGCGAATTGGGCGAGATCGGATTTTTCGTCGACAATGAACGGAGCAAGATCACGGAAACCAGCTATCCCGATGTCGACATGCAGCATCTGCCTTACCCCGATGCAATGTTTGATGCCGTGATCAGCGATCAGGTGCTCGAGCACGTGGAAGATCCGGTGCGAGCGATCAACGAATCATACCGAGTGCTCAAAAAGGGCGGCGTTGCCGTCCATACTACCTGCTTCATCAATCAGTTTCATCCTTCCCCGAGGGACTTCTGGCGCTTTTCGCCGGACGCGCTCCGCTTCCTATGCCGGAGTTTTTCCGAGATCATCCAGTGCGAGGGATGGGGTAACTGGGCCGCCGTCATGGTCTGTTTCCTCGGCGACCGCTTTCGGAATATGAGAATTCCGGAATGGGGATTCCGGCATGCG
>CAZUVI010000004.1:0-24664 GCA_964623795.1 uncultured Candidatus Saccharibacteria bacterium
AGCTCCTCGCCGAAGGCATTGGCCCTTCTAAGCAGGACGCCGAGATCGACGCGGCGCGGCAGGCGCTCGAAAAGCTTAAGGTCCGCTAAGCCATGTTCCTGACCAAGCTTGAACTGATGGGCTTCAAATCGTTCGCGGCGAAGACCGCCCTCGAGTTTCCGCGCGGCATCGTGGCGATCGTCGGGCCGAACGGCTCCGGGAAATCGAACGTGATAGACGCCGTCCGCTGGCTCCTGGGCGAGCGGGACGCGAAGAACCTCCGCGGCGTCCGGGGCGAGGACCTTATTTTTGCCGGCACGCCGACCCGGGCGCGCATGAGCATGGCCCAAGCGAGCCTGCATTTCGACAACCGCTCCAAGTTCTTCCCGGTGGACTACGAGGAGGTTTCCGTCACGCGGCAGGTCACCCGCGCCGGCACATCGCAGTATTTTCTGAACAAAGCCGAGGTCCGGCTCAAGGACATCGTGGATTTCTTCGCGCATTCACGGCTTGGCACCAAAGGCCTCATCATCATCGGGCAGGGGCAGAGCGATCTTTTCATCAAGGCAACGCCCCAGGAGCGCCGCGAGATGATCGAGGAGATCCTGGGACTTCGCGAATACCAGCTCAAAAAGAGCGACGCGGAACGCAAGCTGAAGCACACGACGGAGAACGCGGAGAAGGTTGCCGCGACGATCGAGGAGATCGCGCCGCATCTGCGGCTTCTGAAGCGCCAGACGATGAAATGGGAGAGGCGCGAGGAAGTCGCGGCGGAACTCCGGGGACTCGAGACGGCGTATTTCAGCCGGAAGATCGGCGCGATCAAGAGCGAGCTCGATGACGCGAAGCCGCGCATCGCCCTTGCGCTGCGGGCGCTCACGGCCGCCGAGGAAGAGCTTAAGGGCGTCCACGTAAAACTCAAGGAAGCGCAAGCCGCGCATATGCCGGACCAGAAGGCGCTCGAAGGGCTTTTGACCGGGGAGCAGGAACTCATGGCGACGCGCGCAAAACTCGAAAAGGAGGCGGCGCGAAGCGAGGCGAAGCTGGAGTACCTCGAGACGAGACAGGCGTCCGATTCGCTTGACGCGGGAACGCTCACTGCGGCGCTCAAGGACGTGAAGGAGAAGCTCGCCGCGGCGCTTCAAGGCGAAGCGGATTCTCTGCGCGATGCGGCGCGCGCAGTCATCCGGATCATCGAGGAGCTTTGGCAAAGCACGCCGAAGCAGCGAACCGATGCCGAAGCGCGCCGTCTCAAAGAGGAAGCCGTCATCCTCCGCGGAAAGCTTTCAACGTCCGACGCCGAACTCAATGCGCTCCGTGGCGAACGGCAGAAGCTCATAGAGAATACCCAGAACGTGAACACGCTTTTGGGCGAGATGCTGTCCGTTTTCGAGAAGAAGAAAGACGAGATCGGCCGCCTGGAGAGCGAAAAGAACAAGCGTCTCTTCGAGGAAGAGCGGCTCAACCTGCGCCTCGAAGACATCCGGCACGAGGCGGAGCAGGTCGGACGCGACGTAAGCGAGTTCAAGCCCGTCCAGGGCGCGGACGGCGGAGAGGGGGATGCGGCGGATGCGGAGAAGCGGATGCTCCGGCTTCGCGGCGAGCTGGCCTCAATAGGCGACGTGGATGAGGCGCTGGTGCGCGAGGCGAAAGAGACCGAAACGCGGCATGCGTTCCTCTCCGCTCAGCTCGAGGACCTGAACCGGGCGGCCGCCGACCTCGCGACGCTCATGAACGATCTTGACCAGCGGATCCATCATGAGTTCACCGGCGCGCTTGGCACCATCAACGCGGAGTTCCAGAAGTTCTTCCAGCTTATGTTCGGCGGCGGCAAAGCGCGTCTGAAGCTCAAACTGCCCGAACTCAAGGCGCGGACGGCGGAAGAAGAAGGCGCAGAAGAGCAGCCGGCGCGCAAGCGCAAAGAAGAAGAGGAGCGGCCGGAGGACCGCATGACGGAGGCCGGCGTGGAGATAGAAATGTCGCTTCCGCGCCGCAGGATCACGGGACTCGAGATGCTCTCCGGCGGCGAGCGCAGTTTGATCTCCATCGCGGCGCTCTTTTCCCTCATCTCCGTTTCGCCTCCGCCGTTTCTGGTGCTCGACGAGATCGACGCCGCGCTTGACGAGCGGAACGCTCGGCGTTTCGCCGAACTCATCAAAAGTTTCTCGAAGAATACTCAATTCGTCATCGTGACGCACAACCGCTCGACCATGGAGGTGGCGGACATACTCTACGGGATCACCATGGCCGAAGACGGCGCCTCCAAGATCGTGTCGCTCAAGCTGGAAAATTAGAGCAGGGGAGACAGGGTTTGCTTTTCTGTCAAAATTTCTATACCCTAGGTGCTATACCCCAACCCCAGAACATGCTCGCGATCAAACTCAAAAGGATAGGCAAAAGGAAACAGGCGGCGTTCCGTGTCATCGTGGCCGAGAAAAAGTCCAAGGTGCACGGCCGCTATGTCGACGATCTCGGTTCCTACAGCCCGCACACGAAGGTCTTGAGCGTCAACAAGGACCGTGCTGTTTTCTGGATCGGCCGCGGCGCTCAGCCGACCGCCACGGTGCACAATCTTTTAGTGAAGAACGGCGTCATCTCCGGAGCGAAGATCCCCGTGCATAAGCGAATTCCCGCACGAAACAATGCGGAGGCGGGAACGCCAGCGGCATAAAAGGTCGCAAACGGCAGGATCCAGGAACCTATCAGGAATGTCCAAAACGCCCGATCAAGAATTTTTGGAATACGTCGTACGGTCCATTGTCGACCATCCCGAGGACGTACATGTCGAACGGAAGGTCGATGAGAAAGGCATACTGCTTTCTCTTCGCGTTGGCCGCGAGGACATGGGGCAGGTCTTGGGCCGCAAGGGGGCGACGGCGATCGCCATCCGCTCCTTGCTCCATATTGTCGGCATCAAGAATAGCGCCCGCATCAGTTTGAAGATAGAGGAACCGGAGGGCTCCACGTTCGTTCGCGGCGAAAAGAAGGAGGGACAGGAATCGTAGGACCCGTTTGCCGCCGCGGGGCGCTAGAGCCATGCTTACCATCAACGACCTCAAGAACGGCGATTTTGTCGTCATCGACGGGGCGCCGTATCAGATCCTTTCCGTAAAGCACCTCCATATCGGGAGGGGCGGCTCGAGCGTGCAGACCAGGATCAAGAATCTCAAAACCGGCCAGGTCTTCGAACGGAACTACAAACCGTCGGACTCCTTTGGCGAAGCCGATCTCGAGAAGGTTAAGGTACGGTTCATCTACGGGCATCGCGGCGAGCATTGGTTCATGGAACCGGGCAAGCCGCAAAGCCGTTTTGCGCTCAACGAGGAGATGATCGGCGGGGCGAAGGATTTTTTAAAGAAGGACCTCGAGGTCGTGGCGCTCAAGTGGAACGGGCAGATCATCGCGATCGAACTGCCCATCAAGGTGGATTATGTCGTTGCCGAAGCGCCTCCGGCCGTCCGCGGCGACACTGCCCAGGGCGGAACGAAGCAGGTGGAGCTCGAGACCGGTTATAAGGTTTTGACCCCGCTCTTCATCGAGACGGGTGACACCATCCGCGTGAACACCGAGACAGGCGAGTACATGGAGCGGGTTTCGAAAGCGTAGCCGGACCCTCGTCCGGTTGACTTCAATAAAAAAGCGAGGTACAATTTCGACCAGAAACTTGCGGCACAACCACAGCTAAGGAGGGAAAAAGGATGGCACAGAATTCGGCGACCCAATCCGCTGCCCCGAAGGACCGCGTTGCCGCGTCTCCGCGGTTCGTGATCGTGAAGGGCGTGGTCACGACGCTCAAGGAAGCCGCCGATCTCCAGGGCCGCGATCGGAAGTCGCTCGAGTAGTTCCGTTCCGTCGCAAGCCCTATCCGCACCGCAGACGCACCCCCGCCCCCGTGGGTGCGTTCCTGTTTACAAACGATCTTAACTGATGCTACAAGGATGGGAGCAATTCGAAAGGAGGGACGAGTGAAGACGTTTGTCGCGGCAGTGTTCATGCTCCTTTCCGTTCCCGTCTCGGCATATGCCGAACATGGCCCAACGCTTCGGGCGCATTACGATACGCTCTCGCCGGGGGATCGTTTCACCGCGCTTCCGGCAGCGCTTCTCGCGTTCGAGCTCGTGAAACGCGAGGAACTCCGCGACATCACGCACTACACCTACGCGCACGTCCTCTCGCACGCGTTCGCCCCGCAATCCAAGGAGAATAAGTTCTCTGTCGAGTTCCTTGAGATCGCGGTGCGGAACGGAGCGGTGCTTCGCATGTATTACGAGTTCTGTAAGGACGCCTCGCCCGGCCCTGATGGTCTTTTTCTGCACAGCGAGGAGTGGGGCTTCTGCGACGTGAGTGAGTCAAAAATGGGCGATTTTCGCCCCGCACAATAATGAGGGGCTCCCCGGAGGGGAGCCCTGAATCATTTCTTGAATATCTTCGCCCACGCGATGAGCTTCATCGCGTGGGCCCAGGCGAGCGGCGTATGTTCGCCGGGATTCCCGTCCACGTAGAGTTCCGGGACGGCATCTCCGATCATAAGGGCGGTCGAGCGGTCGAACCAGAAGCGCGCCTCCTCCATTTCATGCCGCTGGGCGTGGATGATGGAGAGCCAATCGAAGCCGAGCACCCACTCGGGAGAAACGCCGTCCTTCGAACGATGTGGCCAGGCGTCATCCCAGTAGCGGTTCACGCCATGCCGCTGTACGAGCCGGGAGCGCACGTTCTCGAGGATCTGGTCGGCCACGCCGTTCTTCACGATGTGGTAAGGCCAGATGAGCGAGAGTTGCGCCATGTCGCAGTCGCGGCTCGCGGATTCCCGGGGCAGGAGCCGGTCCAGGGCGTCACGCCCGCGCGAGATGAGCTCTTCGGGAACCGTGATCAGACGCTCGCGTTTCCCGTAGTCGAGACCGGCGACGCACGCGCCGATCGAGGAGCTGTGGAGTTCCCAGCGGTCCTCCCACATTCCGAAATCGGGCCGCTCCCAGTAGCGGACGTTCCTCAAATAGAACGCGAGCAGTTGGAGAATGTCGCTGTCGGTTTCGTCGCGCCGCACGTCGACGTTCTTGAACTTCAGGTCGGCGGCGAGGTAAAGAAAGAGGCCGATGGCATCGAGCTGGTGGTGTCCCCACTCTCTCGTGAGCTCCTCGAGCGTGTCCGGATTGACCTTGGCGTTCAGATACTCGTAGCTCTTTCCCGGGTCATCCGGAAAGCTCAAGCGCTCGAGCTTGTAGCGCTCTTTGCGGAAGAAATCGAAGGCCACCTGCATCCCGCGCTTCAGTTTTTCGTACTCCCCCAGGTAGTAGTAGGAGAAGACGATAAAGAGGTGATCGCGGAGCCAGAAGGCCCCGTAATCCTCCGTACGCGCGGCGACGAAGGCTCCGGAGGGCCTCCGCATCGACTCCATGACAGCGAGGGTTCGCTCGGGCGAGAAGGCCTGCCTGCTCGCCTCGCTCTCGCTCTGGCGAAGCGGGCCGCTCGGTAAGGCGCTCATGCGCGCTACCTCCTTTCTCGGTTGGAAAGGTTACGTGCTGCCCTGGTTATACCGCATCTCGCCACGTTGCGCTACAAGAACTCCGGCGGCAAGAAACAGGGCAATGATGTTTGTATCCTGCCGTCCAGAACAAAAAGGGCTATTTAAAGTTGTCGGTTAATTAGACTTTTAATTTTGGCTCAACGCGTTTAAGCAAGACGGCGTTTGTCGCCACAATGATAGAGGAAGCCGACATCAAGAGGGCAGATATTTCCGGACGCAACGACCAGCCGAGGGAACTGTAGAAAACGCCGGCGGCAACGGGAATTGCCAGTACATTATAGATAGCCGCCCAAAAGAGATTCTGCTTCATTTTGACAACCGTCGCTTTGCTTAGACGAATGGCGGCTACAATGTCATACGGGTCGGACTTCATAAGCACGATATTGCCGGTCTCGATCGCAACGTCGGTCCCCGCGCCGATAGCGATGCCAATATCGGCTTGGGCCAAAGCCGGCGCATCATTGATGCCGTCGCCGACCATTGCCACAAACTTGCCTTCGTCCTGTAATTTTTTGACATATTTCGCCTTGTCTTCCGGCAAAACTTCAGCGAACACCCGGTCAATGCCAAGTTCTTTAGCAACCGCTTCTCCCACTTTCGCATGGTCGCCTGTGATCATCACCGCTTCCATGCCTAGATCTTTAAGCGCCGCTACGGTTTTCTTAGAGTTGGGCCGCGGCGGATCCGCGGCGGCAATAACACCGACAAAAACGCCGTCAACAGCCAACAAACTCAAGGTCTTCCCTTCTCCGGCAAGCCGGTCAAGAATTTTTCTCATCGGCTCGGTGGCAACGCCGTTGTCTTGAAGCAGTTTTTCTTTTCCGGCTAATACAATTTTATCGGCAATCCTCGCTTTAAGTCCGTAACCAGCAATCGACTCAAAATTTTCTATCGGTTTGAGCGGCAAGGCGTTGCGCCTCTCGGTTTCTTCAAAAATCGCCTTGGAAAGCGGATGGTTGGAGCCCGATTCCAAACTGGATTCATAGCGTAAGACCTCATATTCACTGAAATTGTTAAACGCTATGACATCGGTAATTTTCGGCTTCCCTTCCGTAAGCGTCCCGGTTTTGTCTAAAATGATCGCGTTGATCCGCGAAGTGTTCTCAAGCGTTGCCGCATCTTTGATGAGGATATTATATTTAGCACCGATACCCGTACCGACGGCAACGGCGGTAGGGGTAGCAAGACCGAGAGCATCGGGGCATGCTATCACCACCGTCGAAATCGCAAAAGTCAGAGCCGTAAGGATCCCGGCGCCCGCGCCAAAGTACCAGCCAAAAAATGCAGCGACACCAGAGCTGACGGCGACAATCACCAGCCAGCCGGCCGCTTTGTCGGCGATGCGCTGTCCGGGCGCTTTGGAGTTTTGAGCTATCTCCACAAGTTTAATGATTTGAGCCAGGACCGTCTCTGAACCGACTTGCATCGCTTTGAATTTAACCGTGCCGGTTTGGTTAACTGAACCGCCGATAACTTTTGCGTCGACAGCTTTAAAAACCGGTAAGGATTCTCCAGTCACCAGTGACTCATCAATAGAGGTTTCACCTTCGGTTATTTCACCATCAACCGGCACCTTATCGCCGGGCCTTAACACTATAATGTCGTTATGAACAATCTCGGCGCTTGGAATACTCGTTTCTTTGCCGTTGCGAATAACATTCGCCTTTGGCGGCACGAGATCAAAAAGAGCGCGTAAAGCGTCCGAGGTGCCGCGCCTTGATTTCATTTCCATCCAATGGCCAAACAAAACAAAAGTTACTAAAAGCGCCGCCGCTTCATAAAATGTCTCCGACTCCGGCCGTATGAGGGTCAACAGAACACTGAAAAGATATGCCGCCAGCACGCCGGTAGCGATCAAAACCGACATATTGAGTTTGCGCGCTTTGAGCGAGTAATAAGTGCCGGTAATAAAGATCGAACCGGTCCAGAAAACAATCGGGGTTGAAAGGAAAAGAAGGAGCCAATTGACAGGAATAGGCGCCGGCAGATTCAATCCGAAAAAGTTGGTTGCAACCGGCGAATAAAGAAAGATGGGGATAGAAAGAAGAAAAGAAACCAAAAACCGGCGGCGCATGTCCTGCTCCATTTTCTTGGCCATTTGCGGATTGGTCATCGCCGCTTCGTGGTCCTTGTGGCTCAACTCCGAAACATCGTATTCCGTTACGCCTCCGTCAACTTCTTTGGGAATAAGATCCATGCCGCACCCGGGGCAGCGGCCGGCTTCCGATCGCCGAACTTCAGGATGCATGGGGCAGGTGTAAATGACCGCTTTCCCCTTCATTCTTTTATTATCTTGATTTGTCGTATGACTGTGTTGGTTCATATTATTTATTCTCTATTCCATTTGAATGAGCGTTCGGGGACTCCGCCGACGCCTTTAATTTTCAGTTCCACAGAAGGCGGTGTTGGATTTATTGTGTCGAATATCAATACTCCTTCGCGATGATGACCGCCGGGCGGATCTCCATTCCAAGTGATGGGATAGTAGCTTTCATTGTCGACGATTAAAACGGCGACCTTGGTTAAGTCATCATTCAATTCCACCGAATGGGTGTCAAGGGTTATTTCAACCTCCCAGCCGTCATTTGCTGATTTACGAGGCGCAACAGAAATCGTTGCCGCTCCTTCATTATTTGTCTGCGACTCCAAATCGATAGCTGGAGTACTAGATTCTGTGGAGGTCGATATTCGTTGCGGTTCTTTCTTTTCGTTGAGTTTATTTAAAGTTTGAAACCCGGCGGCAACAACAAGAAGCGCCGCAAGTATAACAATGATGGCGTAGCCCTTCTTCATAGTCGATTGAAAATTATTACTTTTCTGCCAATGTAAGCGATGCCGGCAACATTGGAAGCTAAACCGATCCAAAAAAGCTCTATTTGATATTGACCCACTAAACTAATAATTCCTACGGCCCCGATAATCGGCAAAACATTTGCCAGATAGTGGGCGCAGCAAGAGAGCATAGCCACGGTGGAGGTTGTGCCAGAAACAGCCAGAATCCCGCTTGCGGCGCTTTTCTTATGAATAATAGATTTTAGATAAGTATAAAGCCCGATCTGGATGCCGAAGCCAATCGCCAAGCTGACGATAAAATACCAAAACTGGCTGAATTGGCTCAGGGCAAACGGCCAGCCAGAAATTAAACTAACAACGGAAAAATATACGGCAAGCAATGCCGTCATACCGACAAGGCCGTATAGCGTGGATTGCGCGATCATTATCGATTTATTCGATCACTTCTTTTATTAACTTGCCGATTTTCAATACCTTAGCGAATTTAAGAACTTTCAAAAAATTAAAATTGAATCCTACCTCAAATAATTCACCGGGCGATAAATCGGATAAAATCTGCATAATATCCTTCCATTGGTTTTGAGCCAGGTTCACATAGAGTTTTTCCGAAATAAGAAACGCCCGCCTCCACTTTGGACCGATATATTTTTGCCAACTTTTATCATACTCTTTAAGAGCTGATTCGCTGAAATCGCTTGAAGACAGCGCTTTATCTATCACCCTGGCCGCCATTCTGCCGGAATGAAGCGCGGGCCTGATCCCTTCGCCGGCTAAAGGATTTATCTGCATAGCCGCATCGCCAATCGCCAAAAAACCGTTCTTAGAATGTTTTTTAATGCCGGCGTTAATATAGATATTCCCGCCGTGTAAATCTATGGGTTGAACATTTTTCAATTGCGGAAACCGAGCAATAAACTTTTTTAAAACTTTCATCATATCAGTGATGCCGTATTCTGCCTCATCGATGCCGCGTTCCTTAGCTTTATAAACCGCCACCCCGACTTTTAAAGAATTTTGGCCGAATGGAAATATCCAACCATAGCCGTAAGGAACATAATAATCGCTGAAATAAAAAGCTAAGGTATCCTTGAACTCTTCGGGCGTGTTTTCCACTATTAGTTCTATCCCAATGCTTGCCGAACAAGGAACCTCCTTTCTCAATCCGATTTGTGACGCCAACACGCCCGTGGGTCCAGAGGCGTCAACAACAACCTTGCCCCTGGCTACGCCTTCTCCAAAGGCGCCTTTATACCTTACGCCGGCGATAAAATCATCTTCTATAATGGGCGCTTCTGCAGAAGTCCCGACTAAAATATCGGTGCCGTTTTTTATCGCTTCGCCAACCAAAAACTTCTTAAGTTTATTGAAATCAAAGACAGAGCCCCTGGTTTCTTTATAATCCCAGGTTTTAGAGTCGTTATAAGCCGCAATTAAAATCTTGGACCAAGAGCCCCGGCCCAATTCTGGGGGCAAGTCAAAATCTTTAAATGTTTCTCGGGGCGTGCCACCGCTTGAGAAATCAGGCCGTCCGATGCCCGACGATTTCTCAATGATCAAGACCTTTCTGCCCTTTTTTGACAATTCTCTGGCACATTGGCCGCCGGCCGGTCCGGCGCCGACAACAATTACATCAAATTTTTCTCCATTTACATTATTTATCATATAATTTTGGCCTCTAGAAACGAGACATCAATTGCGCTACGGCGCCGATAGTCTTTAGTCTTATTGCTCATACTGTTTTAATGGCAGCAGCCGTGTGATTTATGGGATTGTTCTTTAATCATCGCTTTTCGGTATTCTTCGCGGCAATTTTCAGAACAAAACTTCTTGCCGAATTCCTCGGGATACTTTTTGTCTTCTTCCAATCGCATCCCGCAAACCGGGCATTTTTTCTTGAACAAATTAAACATGTTATGTGTTTTTCGAGAGTTTGTATATTTCCATGATTTCCCTTATGGATTTTGGTTCCCGGCCGGATTTAATTTGGTGGATAACGTGAGCGGAAAGGTGATTCTCCAACATCAAACCCTCAACGCTTGAAAGGGCGTGCTTCACGGCAGAGGACTGCCGGAGGATATCAACACAATACTTTTCTTTCTCGATCATCTTCTGGAGACCCCGGACTTGTCCTTCCAAGATCTTTAATCTGCGGAGCATTCTTTTTTTGATCGCTTCTTTCATACATTCCCAATATACCCCAGGGGGGTATATTGGGTCAAGGCGGGTTATCCGCTCCTCCTATGCTTCCTACTGCACGCCGCACGAGCCGCCCGCGTCCTCTGAAACGGGCTCTACTTCGCTCAAGACCCGCTGATAGCCCGCGGCGCTCGAGTAGCGGTAGCCGAGCGCCTCTTTCGGATCCACGGCATCCCATGCGACGCCCTTCTTTTCAAAATAGCGTTCGATCGTCGCATACGTGTCGGGGAACCAGAGGGAGTTCGCGACGAGCGCGGCGCGGTAGAGTTCCTGCTCGGTCGCGCCTTGCGAGGCCAGGAGTTCGAGAAGCGCGAGCATCGCCATGCCGTGATTGCAGTCCGGGAAGTAGGCGGAGTTGCCGCAGCACGGGCGGTAGATGTTCTTCGAGGTCCGTTCCACGAGCGCCTGTTCCTCCGGCGTGAGGGTGATGAATGCGTGGCGCGCGTAATGCTCCATTGCGTTCCCGCGCGCGAGGGTCCAGCCGGCCGTCGAGGCAAAACGGTCCGCGCCGCCGTACGCTCGATCCATCATCGGCCCTTTCTCGAGAACATCGTTTTTATTTCCGAGGCCCAGGGCCCAGAGGAGGTTCAAGAGCAGGCCCGCATTCCGCGAGGAGATGCGGAGCGGTTCCGTAACGTCCTCCGTGAGCATCCGTTCCGCCTCCTTCGCGAGCACGGGATCGGCGGCATAGAGCGCGAGGAATTGCTCTTTGTCGATCACGCCCGTTTCGGCCAGTCCGCGGCCGAGCGTTCCCCAGTGGACGGGAAGTTCCGTTTCGGCATCCTGTGCGGGCCGTTCCACGGCCGCACTCCGCTCGCGAACCGAGGGAGAAGGCGCGGCCCAGAGTATCGCTCCACCGATGGCGAGCGCGCCCAAGAGCACGCTCGCCGAGAGAAAGAGATTGTCTTTTGACATGATTAGCAGCATTGTTCCAATTCTTTCACAAGACGCTCGCGCGTTCCATGCCCGCCCGGCGTGCCGCGGGACGGAAGCAGAAAGAACGCGGAAGCGGCGATGATGCCGACCGAGGCTGCAAGTCCCAGGGGCCATAAGCGCGCGAGAAGCGCATAGGCGGCAAGGAAACCGAGCGGCACAAGGACCGCCTTCATGAGGAGCGGAGAATGGCCGGGGCGGATGCGGCGCTCCAGCTGGTAGGTGATACCGACGACCGAACCGCCCATAAGGAGAGCGGGGAGCACGGGGTCCATGCTCACGCCATACCAGGAAGCGAGAAGGAGCCAGGCCCAGGTGCCGGCGACACCGGCGCAGATCGGGCAGAGCGGCACCCGCGCGAGACGCCGAATGGCGAACGCGAAGGCGGTGAGAACAGCGATCGAGGCGAACGCGAGGAATATGATCATGATCAGAGGAGGAAGATGAGGCTGCCCAAGAGGATCATCGCGATCCCTCCCCAGAGGCGCATGGAGGAGCGCTTCTCGCGTTGCCATGTGCGCACCCGCTCCACGAGCGCCGCGTTGCCGGCGATGAACAAGATGATGACAAGCGGCAGGACGAAGATGAGGTTATAGAGGAGGAGATACCCTACGCCTGTGAGATACGTCGCCTGGTCCTTAAGGAGGCCTATGACCAGAAGATAGGGTCCGCCGGTGCACGGGAATTCGCAGAGGCCCACGAGCGCGCCCAGGAGGAGCGCGGTCGGGAGCGATATCTTTGCCATGAGGTTCGCGATGGCGCGGTGCGCCGCGTGCGGTATGCGCGGCGCGATGGGAAACGATGGGAAGAACTCTCCGATGATGCTGATCGCTCCGAATGCGATGAGAAGCGCGGAGCCTATCTTCGCCATGAAGTGCGGCGTGCTAAAGAGATGCAGCGCTCCCAAGAGCCCCAGGCCTATCGCCATGTAGGCGAGGAAGATGCCGGCAAGATAGATGCCGCCGATCGCGAGTATCTCGCCGCGCGCGCGGCCGAGCGAGAAGAGGAAGGCGATGGTGAGGAGCAGGATCGAGAAAGCGCACGGGTTGATGCTGTCGAGGAGCGCCGCCACGATGACGAGCGGCAGAAGCCACGTACCGCCGTTCGATATGTTCCAGACGAACGCCGCGGATGAACCGCCCCAGAAAAGCAGGGCGATCGCGCCGAAGAGCACGGCTCCGGCAGCCGCAAGGAGGATGAGCCGTCTCATGCTTAAGGGGTCACCTGTCCGGTAATGATAACTTCGAGGGGTGCCGACGAGTCATTCTCGAGGGAAGCGACACGCGTGATGGGGCCGATGCCCGCGGGGCCGTGCGCGTTCGGATCGAAGGTTACGCGCACGATCGCGGACGCGCCCGGTTCGAGGACGGCGTCCAAGCGCGGCCGGAATCCATGGCCGGGCATTCCGAACGGCCCATACTCGCGCCCTATCATGACGAGGGTTGCCTCGGTGCACATGCATGACGTGAAGAGCTGGGTCAGCGTGACCGGCGCCGTCCCGGCGTTCCTGAACTTGAATTCGTGGGACACCTTGCCATTCGCCATCCGGATCGTGCCGAAGTCGTAGGCGAGCTCTTCGGCCACCAAAAGAGAACTCTCGCTGTCGGTACCGAGGGTGGCGGTCTTTGGTTCTGTCGTGCCCGGCTGGGCGAACCAGATGCCGACGCCGAGAACGACCGCAATAATGATGAGTAGTGTAAGTGGTTTCATGAGAGTGGGGTTAGTTAATGAGGGAACGCGAAAACGTCACCGCATCCTGCGGGACCCCGCCCTTGGCGGTGGCCGCAGTGCGGCGTTCACGTCCCGATGTACATCGGGACGTCTAAGCGAACGAGGGGCTCTGCTCGTGGAGCGAGAGCCAGCGCGTGAACTTCCACGCGGCTGCGGAGAAGGGAGTTGATGCGAAGAAAAATCGCCCCGTGCGCTGCGCTTCAAGGGAGAGCGCCGGAGCATTGTTCCGAGCGCGGACGGCGCATGCGAGCGCGAAGAGAACGAACAGCGTGAGGATGGAGAGCGTAAGCCCGTGAACATGTCCGGCGTGGAACAGAAGCGTTTCGAGAGCGCCGGCGCTTGGCGGACAGGCCGCTTGAGGCGCCAAGGGGCAGGCATGCGCACGCGCCGTTCCATGACTTTCCATCGTAAAACTTGCCCAGAGGGGAAGGGCAAGAAGAAGAATGGCGAGCATGAGGCCGAACCCCGTTTTCATTGCTCTTACTATAGAACCGTCTTGCAAAAGCCGTCAATTATGAAACTATGGAAAAATAAGTTTATGCCAAGGAAACAGAAGACAATTTTTGTAGCCATGAGCGGCGGAGTGGACTCGTCCGTCGCCGCGGCTTTGCTTAAAAAGCAAGGTCTGAACGTTGTCGGCGTCTTCATGCGCTGCGTGAACCTCGACGGGTGCGCCGTGAAGGACGCGGAGGACGCCCGCCGCGTCGCGGAACATTTGGATATCCCGTTCTATGTCTTTGACCTCGAAGATGAGTACCGGCGCCGCGTTGTGGATTACATGATCGGCGGCTACCGCAAGGGCACGACGCCGAATCCTGACGTGATGTGCAACAAGGAGATCAAGTTCGGCCTGTTCCTTAAAAAGGCGTGCGCGTTGGGCGCGGACGGCATCGCAACCGGCCACTATGCGCGCGTACGGACCGTCCAGGGCCGTCCTGCGCTCTTTGCCGCGAAGGATGCGAACAAAGATCAGAGCTACTTTCTCTGGACGCTCACGCCGGAGGTGCTCAAGCTGTGCCGTTTTCCTATCGGAGAGTATCTGAAGCCCGACGTGCGGAAGCTCGCGCGGCGCTTCGGATTGCCGACCGCGGAGAAGAAGGACTCGCAGGGCATCTGTTTTTTGGGTAGGGTATCGCTCCGCGATTTCTTGAAGGCGCATATCCCCGAAAGGACCGGCGCGATCCTTGCGGCGGACGGCACAAAAGTGGGGGAACATCGCGGGGCCTGGTTCTACACGGTGGGACAGCGGCATATCGGAGCAGCAAACCGCGGCACGGGCGCGGGAGAGGCCAAGCCGCTCTATGTGGCTGAAAAGAACGTTGAAAGCAACACGCTTATTGTGGCGGAGGGAGATGACAATGCGGCGCTTCATCGGAAAGGGGTTCGTCTTGCCGACGTTAATCTCATCCGTCCTTTATCTTCTCTAATTCGCGCGAATAGGAGAATAAGGAACGATGGAATACAAACCTTTGCAAGAGTGCGGTACCGCCAACCGCTTGCCGAGGCGACGCTTGCGCGGACGCGCCGCGGCTATACGCTCGTGTTCAAGAAACCGCAACGATTTGTCGCCGCGGGCCAGTCAGCGGTGTTCTACGCAAAGGACGGCGAGGTGCTGGGCGGCGGCGTGATCTTATAAGAATTGACATCGCGTGGCCATTTCCTTAGGGTTTTGGCAGTAAATTGAATACCGTCAGGGAGGGCTATGCTCACACGCACCAGCGACCTTACGCGCGAGGAGCGCCTCGGCTTCATGGAAACGTGTCTGCGCCTTTCCGCAAGCTCCGACTGCACGCGGATGAAGTTCGGCGCGGTTGTCGTAAAGAGGCGTTTCTGGGACGGCGGCGCGACTTCCGATCTTGTCGTTATCGGCCAGGGATATAACCGCAAGGCGAGCCCCTGCACCGCGTTCGTGGACTGCTGTGATTTGCGCGATCGTCTCAAGATCCCGGGGCGAATGCGCGCGGAGCTCTGCGAGGCGGTCCACGCCGAGTGGGCGGCGATCATCAATGCCGTCGAGCGCGGCTATCAGGTTCGCGGCGCGGAACTCATTGTCTGCGGCAAACGTCCGTCGGGCGAGCTGTACGCCAAGAAATGGCGGAATCATTCCTGCACGCTCTGCACCCGGCTCATGCATGCCTTCGGTATCGCGCGTGTCTGGGTGCCGTGCGCAACGGACGCAGGCGCTGACCTCTTCCCGCTTACGTCGGAGGGGGCGCTCACGACCTCGTTCGAGATAGCCATGGGCATGCGCGACCTTGAAACCGGAATCCGAAAAGAGGAGGAAGAGATGACCGCAAGCGATAGCGTGAGTTCACACCTGTCCCCGCAATCTCACGAAGCTGCGCTCGAGGGCGAGTGTGCGGGCTGCCTTCCGCGCAGTCAGCGCCCCCGTGATGGGATATTCCTCATGGAGCTCCTGAAGGCGCTCTACCGGAGCTGGGACGCGGAGACCTCCGCCGACGGCGCGAACTGGACACGCGAGTGCCCGCCCTGGGGCCAGTGCGCGGTCACCGCGCTCGTGGTCCAGGACTACATGGGCGGCGACTTCCTCCGTGCCTCGCTCGAAGCGATGCCCGATCCGAAGATCGCGGCGATGCGTTCGCACTACTGGAATCGCCTTCCTGGCCGCGTGGCCAGAGAGGTGGACCTCACCGAGCGTCAGTTCCATCCCGCTCTGAAGGCGCAGATCCCGGGGGGTAAGCCGCTCACGGGGAAGGGCGATCCGCTCACGCGCGAGTACATCCTCTCGAACGCGGAGACCGCGCGCCGCTACGCGCTCCTCAAGGCCAAGGTCGGCCAGATCCTCGGTGAGTGAGCCTGCCTACCGGCAGGCAGGCACTTCATTCGGCCCCTTCCGCTTCCTGCGGGAGGGGCGCTTCTTTTTATGCGGATGTACGATACGATAAGTGGCATGGCGATCCATAACGCCGCTTTTTTCGGAGCCATTGCCTTTCTCCTGGGAGTCGCGGCGGCATCGATCGGGATCGCGTTCGGTGTCTATGCGGCGGCGCTTGCTGCTCTTGGTATAGGCACCGTGCTCGTTCTTCGCCGTTTTGCCGCCGACGTTACGCGCGCCGCGATCGTTGTTCTCGTCTGTGTCGCCGTTCTCGGCTATTTTTATTTCCATCTTTTTGCGGCGGCGACCGTACCGAGTACCGCCGATAAAACTTTTGAAGCGCTCGTCGCTCGCGATCCGAAACGCGGCGACCGGCAGGAGCTCACGCTCTCGCTCCGGTCGCCCGCGGCGGGCAGCGTCGTCTGGTACGCGCCGCGATATCCGGCCTATGCGTACGGCGACGTGCTGCGATTTTCTCCGGAGGCCTCCGTTTCGCTCCGCTACGGGAGGTACGTCCTCCGCGGCGATGCGGTGAGGACGGCGGAAGGAGCGGGGAACCGTCTTCGCGGCGCGCTCTATGCCTTCAAACGCGCCCTTGTCGGAATTCTCGAGGCGGCTCTGCCGCGCGAGAAGGCCGCGCTCTTAGCCGGTCTTACGGTGGGCGAGCGGGGAGAGTTCTCGGACGAGTTCAAAGAAGCGCTCCGCGTGAGCGGCACGACGCACATTGTCGCCCTCTCCGGCTATAACATTGCCATCGTCGCGCTTGCGGCGGGAGCGCTCTTTTCAAAATTCCTTGCGCGCCGTCCTCGATTCCTCGTCACGCTCAGCGTGATCGCGGCGTTCGTTGTCGCGACCGGCGCGGAGGCATCCGTTGTGCGGGCCGGCATCATGGGCGCCATCCTTCTCCTCGCGAAGGATAGCGGCAGGATCTACAGCCTGCGGAACGCCATCACGGCGACGGCGTTCATTATGGCCCTCGTCGACCCCTCCGTGCTCATCTTCGATCTCGGTTTTCAGCTCTCATTCCTCGCGCTTCTGGGCATCGTATTCCTCGTGCCGCGCATAGAGCCGCTCGTCCTCCGCATCCGCGGCGTCCCGGCAGTTTTGAAGGAGCACCTGGCGACGACCGCCGCCGCGCAGCTTGCGGTTACGCCCCTTCTCCTTATGTCGTTCGGCAGCGTCTCGCTGTTCTCCCTGCCCGCCAACGTACTCATACTGGGCACGGTTCCGCTTACGATGGCGCTTGGGTTCCTTGCCGGGTTCGCGGGTTTCCTCCACGGAACGCTCGCGGGGCTCTTCGCGCTCCCCGCGGGGATCCTGCTTTCGTACCAGATCGGGACCATAGAGTTCTTCGGCCGTCTGCCGCAGGCGGGATTGGCGTTCATTCCCTCGTGGTTCGTCGTTCTTCCCTATTACGCGCTTCTCGTGTTTTGGGTACGATGGAAGCGAAAGCCCCCGCATGCGGCTATCGGATAACAAAGCGCTCGTTCTGGTCCTTCTCCTTCTCGCGGCGAACGTCGCGCTCGGCCTTCGCATAGGGGGACCGGGAGGAGACGAGCCATCCATCGCTTTTCTTGACGTCGGGCAGGGCGACGCGTCGCTTATTACGCTGCCGTCGGGCGGGCGCGTCGTCCAGATCCTGATCGACGGCGGGCCGAACGCAGGCGTTCTCCCCGCGCTCGAGGCGGTCATGCCGGACGGCGACCGAAGCATCGACCTCGTCATGCTCACGCATCCCCAGCTCGACCATTTCGGAGGGCTCATCGACGTCATGAAGCGCTACCGCGTGGGCGCGTTCATCTGGAGCGGGCGCGCGGGAACCGTTGACGCCTGGGATGATCTTGTCCGGGCGATCCGGGAAGCGGGTGTGCCGGCGGTCGCGCTGGGCTCCGGGGACGCGATACGGTTCGGCGACCGTACCCTTGCCATGCTTCATCCCGACCGGACCGGTCTTGTAAGCGGCGAACTGAACGACTCCTCGCTCGTCATGCGCCTTGACGCGGATGGCGTTCGCGCCTTGTTCACCGGCGACATCGCTTCGAATGTCGAGCGGCGGCTTTCTCCGGATGAGCTCGCCGCGGACGTTCTCAAGGTTCCGCATCACGGCTCCAAATACAGCTCGGGAAAGGAATTTCTCGAACGGGTCGGGCCGAAAGCCGCATTCATCGAAGTAGGCAAGAACAACTATGGCCACCCGACGCCAGACGCGCTCGCGCGCCTCGCCGCGATCGGAAGCAGGATATTCCGCACCGACCGCGACGGGACGGTCATCGTCCGTTGGAACGGCGGGAAGCTCCTTGTCCTTCCTTCAAAGCAGGGGGAATAGTTGCTACACTTCTCTCATCCGACATGCGAACGCTTATCAAGGACGTCAAGGATTTCACGGGAAAAGAGGTGGAACTTGCCGGTTGGGTTCACACCCGCCGGGATCACGGCAAGATCATTTTTATAGATCTCCGCGACCGGAGCGGTCTGGTTCAGCTGGTCTTTACCCCAAAAGACAAGGAGCTCTACGAGCAGGCGGGCAAACTTCGCCCGGAGTGGGTGGTGCGCGCGGCCGGCACGGTCACGACGCGGCCGGCGGGCCAGGAGAACCCGAACCTGCCGAACGGCGCGGTGGAAGTTCCGGTCAGGGTCTTGCGCGTCGAGAACGAGGCCGCAACGCCGCCCTTCGCGCTCGATACGGACGGCTACGAGGTGGGGGAGGAGGTCCGGATGCAGTACCGCTATCTCGACCTGCGCCGCGCGCGGCTCGCGCGGAACTTGCGGATGCGAAGCACGACGATGAACGAACTCCGCCGCTTCCTCCTCGCACGCGACTTCACGGAAGTGGAGACGCCCATTCTCACGAAGTCCACGCCGGAGGGCGCGCGCGACTATCTGGTTCCCTCGCGCGTCCATCCCGGCTCTTTCTACGCGCTGCCGCAATCGCCCCAGCAGTACAAGCAGCTTCTCATGGTGGCGGGTCTCGAGCGCTACTTCCAGGTCGCAAAGTGCTTCAGGGACGAGGACACGCGCGGCGACCGCCAGCCGGAGTTCACTCAGCTCGACATCGAAATGAGCTTCACCGAGGAGAGTGAGGTCATGGATCTCGTGAAGGAGATGGTGACGACGATGATATTCGCGGCATTTCCCGAAAAACGCATCACATGGCACCCCGTGCTTTCCTACGAAGACGCAATGGCGAAGTACAACTCCGACAAGCCGGATCTGCGGAAGGACAAAAACGACCAGAACGAACTGGCGCTTCTCTGGGTGACGGATTTCCCGCTCCTCGAGTATTCGGAAACCGAGAAGCGCCTCGTCTCGATGCATCATCCCTTCACGGCCCCGCAGGCGTCGGACCTCGAGCTTCTCGACTCCGATCCGGCCAAGGTCAAGGCCCGCGCGTACGACCTGGTGATGAACGGATACGAGATCGGCGGCGGCTCCATCCGCATCCACGAGCGGCCGGTGCAGGAGCGCGTCTTCAAGGTCCTCGGCATCTCGGCGGCGACCGCAGAGGCGCGGTTCGGACATCTTCTGAAGGCATTCGAGTTTGGCGCGCCGCCGCACGGCGGCATTGCGCTCGGTCTCGACCGGCTCTTCGCCATCCTTCTCCGCGAACCGAACATCCGGGAGGTGATGGCGTTCCCCAAGACGGGGGACGGGAGGGACCTCATGATGAATGCGCCTTCCGAAGCGGACGCGGCACAGCTCAAAGAGCTTCACCTTAAGATAGAAAAGCGGTAAGATAGAATTATGGCCGAATGGTTAAAGCAGTTTTTTGTCCGGGAGGAGCCGGACGGATACCGGGTCAAATTTGGCGCTACGATCGCGTCCGGCCTCGCCGGATTCGTGGCGGGGGCGGTGTTCGCAAGCATCATTTGGGGACTGCTCCTCTATTACCTCGAGGTCCTCTACGTTAGGTAACGCTTCCGCAAGGACATCGAGCGGCTGTTTTTGCGTTCCTGTGCACAAGTCAGGGAGGTGAACGACGGGTTTCTGGTATACTAAAAGCAGATCCCGCTCTTTTTCCGGATCAAACTGCTTATCAAGGGAGGGCGATAGCATCCCGACTTATACGTCAGGATTGAGCCCACCCACCTGGCGCAATGCCGAGGATAACGGAGCGGGATTTTTGGTTCGCGCAAACAAAAATCCCCCCGATGTACATCGGGGGGATTTTGCGGGAGCTTAGTAGCTGTCCCGGCGGCCGAATTCGCGGCGAGGCGGACGTTCCGAACGTTCCGTCATCGGGCGCGCTTCGTTCACAATCAAGGTACGTCCACCGAACTCTTTGCCGTTGAACGTCTCGATTGCTTTATCTGCCTCACTGTCGTTCGTCATTTCCACGAAACCAAATCCGCGGGAACGACCCGTCATCTTGTCGACAATGACATTGGCCGAGGATACCGCTCCCGCCTGGGAGAAGTATTCCATAAGCTCATTGTCGGTCGTCGAGTAGGGCAGACCGCCAACATACAATCTTTTCATCTTCTGCTGATTGCTGTGGTTCTTGCTTTGCTGTAGTCGAACCTATATTCGCACTGTCGTCGCTTCGCAAGCCGCACTGCATACCTGCCGCGTGGCGCTCTGCTCGAGAGGAATACTCTACAGTTCTTTGTTTGTACCATACACGGGAGAAAAGCGCAAGTGGGGCCTCGGTTGCCCGCATAAGGGGACGCCCGCCGAATCTGATTCGGCGGGCGCGTATAGTCACTGGCTCGTTTTCACTTGCACTCGCGTTTTCGTTTCCAGCCGCTCGAGCACCTCGTCGAATGAGTGCTTCGAGAGAAGCGAGTTGAACTGGGAGCGGTAGTTGGAGAGCAAGCTGATGCCCTCCACGATCACGTCATACGCCATCCAGCCCCGCTCCGTTCTGTGGAGCCGGAACGCGGCCTGGATATCGTTCTTCTTGAACACGATCATGGCATCGACCGTCGCGAGGTCGCCGTCGACGCGTTCGCCGAGGATCACGAGGCGCGCCTCTCCCGCCGCTCCGACGATCCGCGTCACGTACGCCTTCTCGAGGAGCTTCCGGAAGAGGGGAACGAACTCATGCATGCGGGCCCGGTTGGCTCTCGCATGGATTCCCAGTGCCATCGCGGCGCTTTTCTCGTAGTCGAGGCGCGAGGCGAGGAGTTCCTTCACGAGCGCTTCCTTGGCCGCGGCATCGAGCGACGCATCGCGCGCGACCGCGAGAACGCGCGTGAACGTAAGGTCGAGCTGCTGGCCAGGGCGCGCATCCTCCGCGAGGGCTGTCGGGGGGGAGGCGAAGGCGAAGAGGATCGCGAACAGGACGGCAAGTGTGCTTCCGCGCATCATGGATGCTCCTTCCGTATCGCAAAAATGGCAGAAATTGCTCATGTGAGCGTAGCAGAGCCCATGGTATAATTCAATGAATGGAGGATGCGCTTAAAAAGTTCCCCGAGCAGTTCGCGTACGAACCGCAGATCGAGAACGAAGAGAATTTGCGCAGGAGTTCGCGCGTCATCGCGGCTGGCATGGGCGGTTCGCATCTCGCGGCCGGCATCATAAACGCCTGGAAGCCGTCGCTCGGCATCCGCGTGCATCGCGACTACGGCCTGCCGCCGATCTTTGACCAAGAGAAGGGAGACCATCTTGTGGTCGCCGTCTCGTACTCCGGCAATACCGAAGAAACCCTCGATGCATTCGAGGCGGCCGCCGCCAAAGGCGCTCCGCTTGCCGCCATAGCGACGGGCGGAAAACTTCTCGCGGCCGCGCGCGAACTTCGCGTTCCTGCGATCGCGTTACCCGCGACGGGAATTCAGCCGCGTCACGCGCTCGGGTTCATGACCAAGGCCCTGCTCGCGATCCTTGGGGAAGACGCGGGGCAGAAAGAGCTTGCGACGCTGCCGAAACTTTTACGCCCGGATGAACTCGAGGCGGCGGGAAAATCGCTTGCTGAACAGTTCCTTGGACGCGTGCCCGTCATCTATGCCTCGAACCGCAACGAGGCGGTGGCCGAGAACTGGAAGATAAAATTCAACGAGACCGGTAAGATCCCCGCCTTCATGAACGTCCTGCCGGAGGCGAACCACAACGAAATGACCGGCTTCGACGCTATCCCGAGCACCGAGGCGCTCTCGAAGAATTTCTCGTTCCTCTTCATAACCGACAAGGAGGACCACCCGCGGGTCCAAAAACGCTTCGGTATCTTGAAAGAGATGTATGAGGCGAGGAAACTGCCCGTAACCGTGCTCGAACTCGCCGGCCGGAACCGGTTCCACAAGATATTTTCCTCGCTCCTCACGGCCGACTGGACGGCGTATGCGCTTGCGCAACACTACGGCGCGGAGCCCGAGGCGGTGCCGATGGTCGAGGAGTTCAAAAAACGAATGCTGGGTTGACGCGCGGGAACGGCGCATCGCGAAACCCATGGCAAAGATATTAGGAATTTTAGAGTGGCGTATCGGCTGGCGCCGGACGGCGTTCTTGTTCATCGTAGCGGGCGTTTCTCTCGCGACCACGTTTGTGGCATGGCGCGCCACGGAACGGGGCATCGCGGGCGAGATGGAACGGGAGTTCGATTTCGCGGTGCGCGAGACGACGGGGACCATTGAGGACCGCATGAACGCGCTTCTCGATTCGCTCTACGGCGCGCGCGGCGTGTTCGAGCAGGGCGTTCCGGTGCGCGGAGCGGATTGGCGCGACCACGTGCGGAACGGCAAGCTCCTGGAGCGCTTCCCCGGCGTTTCGTCGTACACGTTTTTGGAGCGCGTGCCAGCCGAGCGCCTTGGTTCATTCGTGGAGGGCGTGCGCGCGGACCGCACCGTGAGGCCCGAGGGATTCCCGAAATTTACCGTCTTTCCCGCCGGGAACCGGAGCGAATACGTCGTCATCAAGTATGTCGAGCCGCTCGAGCGGGGCGAATTGGCGTTCGGCTTCGATGCCGCTTCCGAGGAAACGCGCCTGAAGACGATGGAACAGGCGCTTGCGGGGGATGCGCCGGCGCTCACCCCAGAGCTTCAGCTGGTTGTCGGCGTTCCCGGATTTCTCGCCTTCCTGCCGGCGTATGGCGGCAGCGGCCCGGGGAGGGAACACGCGGGATTCGTTATGATCGCTCTCCGAACCCGGGAACTGTTCCAAAAAGTCATTATGGAGGGGCCACTTCCGGAGTCGGTCAAGAGCGGCGATATCGATCTCGAGATATTCGAGGGACGCACGTCTTCCGCCACGACCCTGCTCTACGACAGCAAGCCAGACGAGGTGCGAGCCCTTGAGACGGCAGCGGCGGGACTCACGGCAACGCGGGAGATCGTTATCGGCGACCGGACCTGGACGCTCTCGTTCGCCGATTCTCCGGAGCTTGCGGCCACGCTCCTTGGGCGCGCCATGTCCGTCATTGTCCTTTTCGGCGGCATCCTCTTCAGCATCCTCGTATTCGGGGTTTTGTATGCCAATTTCACGTCCCGCGCGCGGGCATTAGCGCTCGCGGAACGGATGACCGGGGAACTCCGGCGGAGCGAGGAGCAGTACCGGTCGCTCGTCGAGCGCGTTCCTAACGTGATATGGACGATTGACGAGAATACCCGTGTGCGGTTCATCACGCCGAACGTGGAGCGCCTTATCGGCATGGGACCGGATGCGGTATACGCCGACCCGCAGTTCTGGCAGAAACTCGTCCATCCCGATGACATCGAGACTCTCGGCCGCGCATTTACGGGGCTCTTCGAGAATAATGTTCCGCTCGATCTCGAACATCGCGTGAAAAGGAAAAACGGCGACTGGGCATGGGTCCATATGCGTTCCGGCTTGCCGTATAAAACGGAAGGGGTGCGTTACGCGGACGGCATCAGCGAGGATGTGAGCGGCCGCAAGAGAACGGAGGAGGAGCTTATGCGCCGCACCAAGGACCTTGAGGAGATGAACAAGGTTTTGGTCGGCAGGGAACTCAAGATGGTCGAACTCAAGGAAGAGAATAAGGAGCTCAAGAAACAGAGGGGCGGGTGAGCCGTTATGACAAGTTATCCACAAGAAGTCAAACGCCGAGAAGGGGGCGTGCTATAGTGAGGGTGGCGTTCCACGGAATTCAGCGGTAGCTCTACGGCCTACACGCGATGCCTTTCCCCAAAGAGTCGGTGCAGGTCTTTTTTGTTCCCTCTGATGCCTTCCGGCACCAACCAACGCTACGTAAATAAGAAGGAGGACGGCACGATCACCGCCAACTGCCCGTTCTGCCGAGGCGTCATCTTCCGCGATTTTACGATCGGGAACCGTTCGAATTCGTGGTCATTTCTCATGCGCTGTCCCCACTGCCAGCGAGACGTCCCCGTCACGTTCGAGGACGGCATCGTCACGGTCGGGGATGGGAACGCCGCCGACATTAACGCCGAATGACATGAAGTCCCTGGCGTTCTCTCTCTTTCTTGCCGCCGTGATCGGCCTTGCGGTGTGGTCGTACGGCTCACGCGACGGCTCCCAAGAGCTTGAGGCGATCTCGATCGGCATGCCGGGCGGAACTCTCTACGAAACGCCCTTCTGGGTCGCGGAGGAGAACGGCTATTTCAAGGCGGAGGGTCTTCATGTAACGCTCCGGGAATACGAGAGCGGCGGCGCGGCGTTCCGCGCGATGCTTGCGGGAGACCCCATTGATATCGTCGCGCACGCGCCGACGCCGTTCGCGGCGGAAGCGTTCCGGCGCGACGATTTCGCGCTTCTTGCCGCGT
>CAZUVI010000005.1:0-7205 GCA_964623795.1 uncultured Candidatus Saccharibacteria bacterium
TCCGCGTGTATTCCGGCACGCTCAAAAAGGGCATCTACGTTCTGAACTCCCTAAAAGGGGAGCAGGAGCGGATAAGCCGCATCGTGCGCCTGCATGCGAACGATCGCGAGGAGATAGACGAGATCTACGCGGGGGAGATCGGCGCGCTGGTCGGTCTCAAGAACACCACGACCGGCGACACGCTCTCCGATCCCGAGCACCCCATCATCTTGGAGAAGATCGAGTTCCCCGAGCCGGTTATCAGTCTGCGGATCGAGCCCAAGACGAAAGCGGACCAGGAAAAAATGGGCATCGCGCTCCGCCGCCTCTCGGAGGAGGACCCGACCTTCCGGGTCTCGGGCGACATCGAAACGGGCGAAACGATCATCGCGGGCATGGGCGAGCTCCACCTTGAGATCATCGTGGAGCGCATGAAGCGCGAGTTCGGCGTCGAGGCCAATGTCGGCCGCCCGCAGGTGGCGTACAAGGAAACCATCAGGAGCGAAGCCGAGGCGGAGGGCAAATACATCCGCCAGTCCGGCGGCCGCGGCCAGTACGGCCATGTGCGGCTCAAGGTCCGTCCTCTCGAGCGCGGCAAGGGCTTTGAGTTCATAAACGCCATCAAGGGCGGCGCCATTCCGCAGGAGTTCATTGCGCCGGTTGAAAAAGGCATCCGTGAAGCGCTCGATAAGGGAGTGGTCGCCGGCTACCGGCTCACCGATCTTGAGGTCACGCTCTACGACGGTTCCTATCACGAGGTCGACTCCTCCGAGGCGGCATTCAAGATCGCGGGCTCCATGGCGCTCCAGGAGGCGGCGAGACGGGCCAAGCCCGTCATTCTCGAACCCATCATGGCGATGCAGGTGATCGCCCCCGCAGAATTTTTGGGCGATGTAACGGGCGATGTGAGCGCCAAACGCGGCGCGATCGAGGCCATGAACGACCGCGGCCTGGTCAAGGTGATCGACGCCAAGGTTCCCCTCTCCGAAATGTTCGGCTATGCGACCAGGCTCCGCTCGATGACCCAGGGGAGGGGCAGTTTCACGATGCAGGCCGACCACTATGAAGAAGTGCCGGCCTCGATCGCCCAGCTCATCGTCGAGGGAAAGAAATAGCGGACCATGGAGAACGGAAGCACGTTCGACAAGATCAAAGAGGTGCTCCGGACGGGGAGCGGGAAGTGCATCGTGCTCGAGGGCGCAGAGCCGCGGTATGTGGTCATGACCTGGGAAGAATACCGCAAGGTCGAGCGTCAGATCGAGGACCTGAAGCGGGACTGGGAGACCGTCGACATCAACAAGATCCCGCTCTAGTTGACAAGAAACAGCTCTCCCCATACACTAGGTAAGTTAAAAAAGGTCATACATAATTATTAATAATACCGATAACGATGGCAGAGAAAGAAAAGTTCGAACGTAAAAAGCCGCACGTGAACGTCGGCACCATTGGACACGTCGACCACGGCAAGACGACCTTGACCGCCGCGATCACGCACGTGCTCCACATGAAAGGCCTGGCCAAGAAGGAGGAGTCGGTCGATCAGATCGACAACGCTCCCGAAGAGAGGGCGCGCGGCATCACGATCGCCCTCCACCACTCCGAGTATGAATCGGAGAAGCGGCACTACGCGCACGTGGACGCGCCCGGTCACGCCGACTACATCAAGAACATGATCACGGGTGCCGCCCAGATGGACGGCGCGGTCCTGGTGGTTTCGGCCACGGACGGCCCGATGCCGCAAACGCGCGAGCACATTCTTTTGGCGCGTCAGGTAGGCGTTCCGGCGCTCGTCGTATTCCTCAACAAGGTGGACATGGTCTCAGACAAAGAGCTTATTGACCTTGTGGAATCCGAGGTGCGGGAACTTCTGAAGAAGTACGAATTCCCCGGCGACGAGATCCCGGTCATCCGCGGTTCGGCCCTGAAGGCGCTGGAGGCGAAATCGCTCGACGATGAGGCGGTAAAGCCGATCCTCGATCTCGTTGACGCGCTCGACAACGCCATCCCCGATCCGGTGCGCGACATCGACAAGCCGTTCCTCATGCCCATCGAGGACGTGTTCTCGATCGAAGGCCGCGGCACGGTGGTCACCGGCCGCGCGGAACGCGGCATCGTTAAGGTCAACGAAGAGGTGGAGATCATCGGTCTCCGCCCCACCCAGAAGACGGTTGTCACGGGCATCGAGATGTTCAATAAGCTTTTGGACGAAGGCCGCGCGGGCGACAACGTCGGCGTTCTTCTCCGCGGTTTGAAAAAAGAGGACGTGGAGCGCGGCCAGGTGGTCGCCAAACCCGGTTCGGTTACGCCGCACACCGACTTTGAGGCGGAAGTATACGTCTTGAGCAAGGAGGAAGGCGGCCGCCACACTCCGTTCTTCAAGGGCTACAAGCCGCAGTTCTACATCCGCACGACCGACGTGACGGGCGAGGTGGAGCTCCCGACCGGCATGGAAATGGTCATGCCCGGCGACACCGTGAAGATCAACGTAAAGCTTATCGCGCCGGTCGCGCTTGAGGAGAAGCAGCGCTTCGCGATCCGCGAAGGCGGCAAGACCGTGGGCGCGGGCGTCGTGATGAAGATCGCGAAGTAACCGGGCAGAGAGAGCGTTCGGTTTGTTCCTTGAGATCGGCACTATGGCGAAAAAAAAGGAGGAAGCACACAAAGAAAAACTTCGGCTCCGGGTGCGTGCCTACGACCATAAGCTGATCGATAATTCGTGCCGCCAGATCATCGAGACGGCCGAACGGAACGACGGCGAGGTCGTCGGCCCCGTCCTCCTGCCGACCGAGGTGCGCCGCTACACGGTGAACCGCTCCACGTTCGTCCATAAGGACTCGCGGGAACAGTTCGAGCTTCGGGTGCATAAGCGCCTCATCGACATATTGAATCCCACGCGAAAGATCATCGAGGCGCTCTCGAACCTCAACCTGCCCTCCGGGGTCGATATCGAGATCAAGATGGTCTAAGCCAGAACGCGCGAGCAAAAGCCCCGGAACGGGGCTTTTGCTTTATTGACAACACGAGTAGGTTCGGATAGTATTTTGGGAAGTTAGCCGTCTCTTTTCGGTCATAAAGGCGCGGACTAATGTGCCTCGCGGGGGTTTCCGCCGTCGCAGGCATCCTCATTTATTCATGCGATCTCAAAGTCGCCATGTCAAAAGTTCTGCTTGGAAAAAAAGGGACCATGTCCCAGATCTGGAAGGGCGAAAAAGTGATCCCCGTCACGCTCATTCAGGCACTCCCGAACACGGTTTCGCTCGTTCGGACCAGCGATAAGGACGGGTACGAGGCAGTTCAGCTCGCGCTTGGCAAGAAACGGCGCGAGTTTCGCGTTTCCGCGCCCGCCTTGAAGGCCGGGGACACGGTGAACGTCTCCGCTTTCGCGGAGGGAGACCGCGTCAGCGTGAGCGGGCTCACGAAGGGGCGGGGATTCCAGGGCGGCGTAAAACGGCATGGTTTCCATGGCGGTCCCAAGACGCATGGCCAGAAGAATCGCCATCGCGCGCCCGGCTCCATCGGTTCAACGGCTCCCCAGCGCGTCGTTCCCGGCCGCCGCATGGCCGGTCATATGGGCGTCGAGCGGGTGACCATAAAGAACCTCGAAGTGGCGAGTGTCGATGTGGAGAAGAATATTCTAATGCTCAAAGGAGCGGTGCCCGGACACAGGGGCGCGCTGCTTGAGATCCGCGGATAACAAACCCGACTATGATACAGGTTGATCTCTATAACGCAGGCGGTTCGATCATCGGCAAGGCGGAACTGCCGGAGGCGATGTTCGGCCAGAAATGGAACCCCGATCTGGTGCATCAGGTGCTCGTGGCGCTCGAATCCAACGCCCGCCGTCCTTTGGCGCATGCCAAGGGACGCGGAGAGGTCCGTGGCGGCGGAAAAAAGCCGTGGCGCCAGAAGGGGACCGGCCGGGCGCGGCACGGCTCGATACGCTCTCCGCTCTGGAAGGGCGGCGGCGTGACGCATGGTCCGCTTAAGGAACGGAACTTCGAAAAGAAGATCAATAAAAAGATGCGCCGCGCGGCTCTCTTCTCGGTTCTTTCGCAAAAGACGAAAGAGAGCGAGCTCCGCATCGTCCGGTCATTCGACGTTTCCCTGCCAAAAACAAAATTGGTGGCAGGCCTTCTTGCCGCGCTTCTCGGCAAGGGCACGGCGAACGCGCTTATCATTCCCGCACAAGAAGGGGCGGCGATGTTCCGTCGAGCAGCCAGAAACCTCAACGGCGCGGAAAGCATGGCGCCCGATACGATCAACGTGCGCGACATCTTGCGCCACAAGTACGTGGTGATAGAAGAGCCCGCGCTCGCGGCGATGGAAAAAGCATTTGTTCGCTGATATGGCCGATCTCTCCCTTATCATAAAACCGTGGGTCACCGAAAAAGCCAACGCCTTGAGCCGGATGGGCAAGTATGTTTTTATGGTGAAACCCGAAGCGACCAAGAACGAGGTGAGAAAAGCGCTGAAGAAGCTCTATGGCGTGGACGCGGTCAAGGTTGACGTCGTGAACGCCCGGGGAAGAAAGCGCCGGTTCATGCGCACGTTCACGCCGGGCAGGAGATATAAGAAAGCGATAGTGACCCTCAAGACGGGCCAGACGCTCGATATTATTCCCAAGTAACCCTCAATGAAGCACTACGCTCCCACAACGCCCTCGCGGCGGCACATGACCACGGTTGACTACGGCACGCTCACCAAAGAGCGTCCGGTCAAGCGTCTTTTGCGCAATCTCAAGCAGCACGCGGGTCGGAACAACCAGGGCCGGATCACGGTGCGCCATCAGGGCGGCGGCAATAAAAAGCTGTACCGTCTTGTTGATTTCCGCCAGCAGCGGATGGACGTTCCGGCGACGATCGAGGCCATCGAGTACGATCCGTACCGCACCTGCTTCATTGCGCGGCTTCGCTACCGCGACGGCCAAGTGGCGTACGCATTGGCGGCCAACGGCGTTAAGACAGGCGAGGAGATCGTGACCTCGGACTCCGCGCCGCAGAAGACCGGCAACCGCATGCGGCTCAAGAACATTCCGGTCGGAACCTTGGTCCATAACGTGGAACTGCGTCCCGGTCAGGGCGGCGTATTGGCCCGTTCGGCGGGTTCGTCGTCGCAGGTCTTGGCTCACGAAGACGGTTACGCGCACCTCAAGATGGCCTCGGGCGAGGTGCGCAAAGTGCTCTGGGACGGTTTTGCGACGCTGGGCCAGGTTTCGAATCCCGATCACAGCTTAACGACGATCGGCAAGGCCGGACGTTCCCGGTGGCTGGGCATCCGCCCGACGGTGCGCGGTTCGGCGATGAACGCGGTGGACCACCCGTATGGCGGCGGCGAAGGCCGCGCGCTCCGCGGCACCAAGCGGCCCAAAACCGCCTGGGGCAAGGTTACCGGCGGCCGCAAGACCCGCAACAAGAAAAAATGGAGCAACCCGCTGATCGTAAGCAGGCGTCCGAAGTAAAAGTAATCGCATGTCCAGATCATCCAAAAAAGGTCCGTACGTGGACCCGAAACTCCTGAAGAAGATCGCCGGCCTGAAATCGGGAGACCGGACCGTTATTAAGACATGGTCCCGCGACTCGGAGATATCTCCCGAGATGGTCGGGTTCGTGTTCGGCGTGCACAACGGCAAAAGTTTCATCGAAGTGCTGGTGACCGAGGACATGATCAGCCATCGGTTGGGGGAATTCGCGCTGACGCGCAAATTCGTTAAGCACGGCGGTAAGATGCAGCGCGAGCTTGAGGCGGGCAAGGAAGCGGCCGCGGCAGTTCCCGCGCCTCAAGCTGCTAAGAAATAACAATGGCTCACTCAAAGATCACGCGAGACCAGTTGAGCGGCGTCCGTGAAACGGCCGCGTTGAATTACCTGCGCGTTGCGCCCCGCAAGGTCCGCGCCGTAGCAGATCTTATTCGCGGCTTGCCGGTTCAAGAGGCGGAAGCGCAGCTTGCGCTCTCTCCGCGCCGTCCCGCGCAGCCGCTCCTCAAGCTCTTGCGCTCGGCCGTGGCGAACGCCAAGAACAACAGGCAGCTTCCCACGAACCGCCTGATGATCGAGGAGATCCGCGTTGACCAGGGTCCGATGCTCAAGCGTTTCATGCCCCGCGCGCGCGGCTCGGCTTCGATGATCCAGAAGAAAATGAGCCACGTAACGCTGGTGCTGGCCGAAACCAAACAACAGCTTCCGGAGCGGTTCACCATCACGGTCAAGAAGAGAACAAAAGCGCAAAAGATCGCGCGGAAGAGCGCGCCGGAGCGCGCGCAGGAAGCGGAAAGGGCTCGACCGGCCCCGAAACAGCCAGGGCTTTTCAAGCGCTTGTTCCAGCGAAAATCCGTATAACTATCATGGGAAATAAGATCAATCCGAATTCGTTCCGTCTCGGGATCGTGAAGCCGTGGCAATCGCGGTGGTTTGTCCGTAAGAATTTCCGAAACCTCCTCGAGGAAGACATGGTGATCCGCCGCACGGTCAAGGAGAAGATAGGCCAGGCGGGCGTTGTCGCGATCGAGATCAGCCGTACTGCCGGAATGTGCCGCGTCATGGTGCGCGCCGCGCGCCCCGGGCTCATTATCGGACGGGGCGGCCAGGGCGCGGAGGATCTCAAAAAGGCGATCGAGAAAGCGCTCCGCAAGCTCGGCAAGGAGCGGACGCATGCGCCCCAGAGCGTCAATCTTTCGATAGAAGAATTAAGACGCTCGGAGCCGTCCGCTCTCCTTACCGCCCAGCAGCTTGCCTGGGAACTCGAAAAGCGCATGCCGTTCCGCCGGTTGTTAAAAAAGACCCTCGAGCTGCTTATGCAGAACAGGGACGTTTTGGGCGCGAAGATCCGCATGGCCGGCCGTCTGGACGGCGCCGAGATCTCGCGCGACGAGTGGCTTGCAAAGGGCAAACTGCCGCTCCAGACGCTTCGCGCGAACATTGACTACGGGGAGGCGACCGCCTACACGACCTTCGGCACCATCGGCATCAAGGTCTGGATCAATAAAGGCGAGGTCTTCGAGAAAAAGGCGAAGAGCGCAAGCGATAGCGCGAGTGCAACGTTAGACGCGAAGCGTTTTTCATAAAACGATGCTTATCCCGAAGAAGGTAAAACACCGCAAGTGGCACAAGGGGCGCTCCCGGAAGCGCCTGTTCGAAGCGCGCGGGACGAACATCTCCTACGGCTCGTATGGCCTGAAGGCCTTGGAGGCGGCGTGGGTCAATTCCCGGCAGATCGAGGCCGCGCGCCGCG
>CAZUVI010000005.1:7215-10642 GCA_964623795.1 uncultured Candidatus Saccharibacteria bacterium
TGGAGCGCGAGGGCAGCGTGTGGATCAGGATATTCCCCGACAAACCGATCACCCAAAAACCGCCGGAAGTGACCATGGGTTCGGGCAAGGGAGCCGTGGATCACTACGTGGTCCCGGTAAAGCCCGGGCGCATACTCTTCGAAATGGACGGCGTACCGGAGGAGACGGCACGCCAGGCGCTCCGTCTTGCGGGCCACAAACTGCCGGTCAAGACGAAATTTGTCGCAAAGGAATAACCATGCTATGAAACGGACGGAGATCAATGAACTCAAGAAGAGGCCGGCGGCAGAGCTGCAGAAACTCCTCGCGGAGAAGCGGGAGAAGCTTCGCGTCCTTAGGGCGGACCTGGCCATGGGGAAATCCGCGCAACTCAAGGAGCTCCGCGACCTCAAACAAACCGTCGCACGAATAAACACCTTCATCAATGCAGGAAACCGTTAAAAAAACACGAAGTCTTCTCGGCGTCGTCGTCTCCGACAAGATGATGAAGACGCGCGTGGTTGCCGTAGAGCGTCTCAAGAAACACCCGAAATATTTAAAATATTATCGGGTACGCACCACGTTCAAAGCCCATGACGAGAACAATGAATATAAGACCGGCGACCACGTGATCATCGAGGAAACTCGCCCACTTTCGCGCGAAAAAAGATGGAAGATCGTCGGTAAGGCGTAACACTATGATACAAGAACGCAGCTTGGTCAAAATAGCGGATAACTCGGGCGGCAAGATCGTCCGCTGTTTCCGCATTCTCGGAGGCACCCGCCGGCGCTATGCGTCGGTCGGCGACGTGATCGTCGCTTCGGTGCAGACCGCCGAGCCGCGCAAGAACGTCAAAAAGAAGGATAAGGTGCGCGTGCTCATCGTGCGCCAGCGGAACTCCATCCGCCGTCCCGACGGCTCGTACGTCCGCTTCGACGAGAACGCCGGCGTTATCATCGACAACAAGCTCGAGCCAATAGCGACCCGCGTGTTCGGCCCGTTGCCTCGCGAGCTCAAGGAGCTGGGCTACGACAAACTCATGACGATGGCAGAAGAAATAGTGTAACGACCATGAGGATCAAGAAGGGCGACAACATAAAGGTGCTCTCGGGCAAGGAACGCGGCAAGACCGGCACGGTTATCTCCGTCGACTCCGACCGCGAGCGCGTGGCCGTCGAGGGGCTGAACCTGTACAAAAAGCATACCCGCCCGCGGCGGCAGGGCGAAAAAGGGCAGGTCATCTCCGTATCGCGGCCGATGCACGCATCGAACGTAATGCTGGTTTGCCCGAGCTGCAAGGAAGCGACCCGCATCGGCTACCGCACGGAAGGCGAACGCAAGGTACGATATTGTAAATCATGCAACGCAACCGCATAACAATCGAAAAGGTGGTGGTGAACTGCGGCGTGGGCCGCCGGAGCCAAGAGCCCCAGTTCGAGGAGAAGATACTCCCCGGGGTCATGCAGGACCTTGCCGCGATCACCGGCCAGAAACCGGAGATCCGTACCGCGAAGAAATCCATCGCCGGTTTCAAGCTGCGCATGGGTCAGACCGTCGGCCTTCGGATGACGCTCCGCGGCAAGCGGGCATCGGACTTCGTACAACGGCTGGTGCATGCGGTGCTTCCCCGCGTACGCGATTTTCGAGGTCTCCCGCTCTCGAACGTCGACCGCGGCGGGAACTTGACGCTCGGCATCCGGGATCATATCGTATTCCCCGAGATCAGCCCCGAGCACACGAAAGTGAATTTCGGTTTTGAGATCACCATCGTGCCGACGCCGCGTGACCGCGATCGGGCGCTTGAGTTCTATAAAACGCTGGGAATACCACTACAATGGCCAAAACATCGGTAATCGCGCGGTCAAAAAAGAAGCCGAAATACTCGACGCGCCTCGTGCGCCGATGTTTCCGCTGCGGCCGCAAACGCGGCACGATGCGCGATTTCGGCCTCTGCCGCATCTGCTTTCGAGAGCTCGCCGGCCGAGGAGAGATCCCGGGAGTGAAGAAGGCCTCGTGGTAATAATGAGATAGATTCCTACTATGTATTACGACATGCTCATCAGAATAAAGAACGCGCAGGCGGCCAAGAAGGGGTCGCTTAAACTGCCGTACAGCACCATGGATATGGCCGTTGCCGAGATTTTGGTGGTGAAGAACTACCTGAAGAGCGCGGTCCGCAAGGGGCGGGGCGCCAAGCGCGTCATCGAGCTTGTCTTGACGGATGCGCCGGCGATCAACGGCGTGCGCCTGGTGAGTAAGCCGTCGCGAGCCATCTATGCCGGCTATCGGGACGTGAGATCGGTCAAAAGCGGCCATGGTATCGCGGTTCTCTCGACGCCAAAGGGCATCATGTCGGGCGATCAAGCGCGAAAGCAAAAAGTCGGGGGAAAGATGCTGTTCGAAATCTGGTAATTATGTCCAAAGTAGGAAAAAAACCGGTATCGATACCCGAAGGCGTGACCGTTTCCGTCGCGGATGGCGCGGTTTCGCTCCAGGGCAAGCTCGGCGCCTTGCGCGTCCCGATCCTTTCCCACACGAACGTGGAACAGAAGGAGCGGGAGCTTGTGGTCACCATGTCCGGCACCGGCAAACAGGCGTCGGCGAACTGGGGCACGATGCGCGCGCATCTGGGGAACGCGGTCATCGGCGTGAGCGAGGGGTTTTCGAAGGTGCTCGAGATCGAAGGCGTGGGATATCGCGCCGCGCTCGAGGGCAACGTCATCTCATTTTCGTTGGGATATTCGCACCCCGTGAAATTCACGGTCCCCGAGGGCGTGACGGTCGCGGTAGAAAAGAACACGATCCTGCGGTTTTCGGGCATAAGTAAGGAGGCGGTCGGTCAGACGGCGGCCAAAGTGCGCGCGCTCAAAAAGCCGGAGCCGTACAAAGGCAAGGGTATCCGCTACCGGGGCGAAGTGGTCCGCCGCAAGGCCGGCAAGAAGGTCGCCAGCGCTTCCGCATAAGAAATCCCATGAACAACAGGACCAAAAAAAATCAGATCAGGACAAGGAGAGCGATGCGCACGCGGGCGCGGATCTTCGGCACCGCAGCCGCCCCGCGGCTCTCGGTCTTTCGGAGCAATCGCTTAAGTTATGTCCAGCTCATCGATGACGACAAGGGTCATACGCTTGCCGCCGTTTCTGCGAATGACCTGTCTGCCGCTGACCGGAAAAAACCGAAGGTAGCGCAGGCGCATCGCATGGGAGAACTCTTGGCAGAGAAAGCGCAGGCGGCCGGCATCGCGAAGGCGGTCTTTGATCGCGGCGCTTACCGCTATCATGGCCGGGTCGCGGCTGTCGCCGAGGGCGCGCGGAAAGGCGGTTTAGCACTATGAACCAGCAGAACAACAGACAATTTCAACCCCAGGCCGGCGGCCCGCCAGGAAACGCTCCGCGGCCCTTCTTCGGGTTCGGGGGCCGCGGCGGCCCGCACGGACGTGACGGCTCG
>CAZUVI010000005.1:10652-22633 GCA_964623795.1 uncultured Candidatus Saccharibacteria bacterium
CCGCCGCGAACCTCGGCCGATGCGCCGGGAGGAGTTCAAAGATAAAGTGATCGACTT
The DNA here is from genome assembly GCA_964623795.1 of uncultured Candidatus Saccharibacteria bacterium. GTDB lineage: Bacteria > Patescibacteriota > Minisyncoccia > UBA6257 > CAYSDW01 > CAYSDW01. The sequence continues at coordinate 10,710 of CAZUVI010000005.1, forward strand.
GCGCCGCGTCACGCGCGTTGTCGCCGGCGGCAAGCGGTTCCGTTTTCGCGTTACGGTCGTGATCGGCGACGAGAAGGGCAGGGTGGGGGTGGGAGTGGCCAAGGGCCTTGACGTGATCACGGCGATCGGCAAAGCCAAAGAGGACGCCAAGAAAAACATCATTGCCGTCCGTCTCAAGGGCAGCACGATCAGCCACGACGTCGAGGCGAAATACAGCGCCGCCAAGGTCCGCATCAAGCCCGCCTCGGAAGGAAGCGGTCTTCGGGCGGGCGGCTCAGTGCGCGTCGTTCTTTCTTTGGCCGGCGTGAAGGACGCGACCGCAAAATGCCTCGGCAGAACGCCGAACAAACTCACGAACGCCCTGGCAACCGTTGAAGCGTTAAAGCAGCTGAAGGCCTAACAACAGATCCCAATATGCAGCTCCATACCCTCATCCCCAATCACCCCTCTAAAGCGAAGAAGCGCATCGCGCGCGGCGGCAAACGCGGCACGTACTCGGGCCGCGGCATTAAGGGCCAGAAATCCAGATCCGGCCACCGTATCCGCCCCGCGGAACGCGATCTTATCATCCGCCTGCCGAAGCTGCGCGGTTTCAAGAATAAGTCGCTCGTCCTAAAACCCCTCGTCGTGAACGTCGGCGATCTTGTCGCGCTTGGTCTTGTCGATATCACCAGGGAAACACTCATAGAAAAGGGCGTCCTGCGGCGGCGCCGGGACAGCGTCAAGATCCTGGGCGGCGGAGAACTCTCGAAGCCGGTGCACGTAAAGGGGATTTCTGTTTCGAAATCTGCTAAAATGAAAATAGAGAAGGCGGGCGGTTCCGTCGCCTGATTTCTCGTTCTGATGGCAACTCTGTTTTTCCGGGTCCTTAAATACGGGCTCCAGAACTTCTGGCGCAACGGCTGGCTCTCCACCGCGACGGTGGCGGTCATGGTCATTGCGCTTCTTATGTTCCTGGGGCTCCGCATCTTCGACGCCATCATGGTGCAGGCGCTCGTTTCCGTGCGCGACAAGATCGACATCAGCGTCTATTTCAAAACGAACGCTCCGGAGGACGAAATCCTCAAGATCCAGCGCTCGCTCCAAAGTTTGCCGGAAGTGAAGCAGGTTGAATATATCTCCCGCGACAAAGCGCTGGATCTTTTCAAGGAGAAGCACCAGGACGACCCAACCGTTTCCCAGGCCTTGACCGAGATAGGGGAGAATCCGCTCTCAGCGTCCCTGAATATCAAAGCTGACGATCCGGAACAATACGGCGTCATTGCGTCCTACCTCGAGGCGGAAGCATTCAAGCCGCACATCGAGAAGGTGAGCTATGCCCAGAACCAGGTGGTCATCGAGCGATTGGTCAGGATCGTCAATGCCGTCGAGACAAGCGGGTTCGCACTCACCGCGTTCCTCGCGCTCGTTGCCGGTCTCGTGACCTTCAACACCATCCGCCTCGCGATCTATTCGAATCGGGAGGAGATCGGCATCATGCGGCTGGTGGGCGCTTCGAACGCTCTCATCCGCGGTCCGTACCTCGTCGAGGGAGCCATCCAAGGAGGCGTGGCGGCGCTCTTGAGTTTGCTTATCGCCGTGCCGCTCATAGGCATCTCTTCGCCGTACGTGAAGGTATTCATCTCCGATATCGACCTCGGCGCCTATTTCAAGAGCGGACTTCTTATATTCTTCGGCTATCAGATGCTCTTCGGCGTCGGCCTTGGCGTCGCCTCCAGCTTCGTCGCCATTCGCCGCTACCTGCGGATATAGGACGACGTTCTTCGGAACGCGGGCCCCGAAATGCAAAAGCCCCGTCCGCCGGTGGGCGGAACGGGGCCGAATCGTCGAAGGAGAGGGTCAGGAGGTAACGCGGGCGACGAGCGCGCCACGCCCTTCTGCGGCGCAGGCCAGCCGCTCATCGGTGGCGCGGCCTTCCGGCGAGGCGAAGAGAGCGAATCCTCCGCTTCTCGCGAGCGCGATCACATAGGTCCGGGATGCGCGGACCGCGACGGCGGGGTAGGGGCGCCACGCCCCATCCTCCAGAGCTTCGACATGCCGCGGCACGACCGCGGAACGTCTCCCGTCGTAGTCGTAATCTGCCGGGAGCGTTATCACGTCCCTGGAGTCGAAGCGTATCCTGATCCGTTGCCCCTCCTCGGTGCGGAGGTCCTGAATGACCGCCGCCACGCGTCTCGGGATGGCGCGAGCCAGTTCCGCAGCGCGTGCAGAAGCGCGGGCCACGGCCTCCGGTCCCATCCGTTCTCGGAGCAGTCTGAAGCTTTTTGCCATGAAGTGTCCTCCTTGTCCCTCGATATATGCATTGCGCGAATGAGCTGGGGAAGATTTTACCAAAATTCCTTCCTTGCGTCAAGGAAACCGAGAAATGCGCGCCGCTCGCGGCCTTCTCATTTTTAGCGTCCCGTCGTATGCGGAACTCGCATCGGTCTCCCAAGGAAAGACGACCCAGTCGTTCTTCTTTTTGGTCCGGCATGAAAAATCCGGGCGCATCCGGCTGTGCGTCGTGCGGTAGAGCGTCACGACGAGAAATACTTTTTGTCGCTTGAGAAGCGCCTTGAGCGTCGCGCCGGAATCGGCGATGTCGTCCGCCACGAGCGTGCGTTTCGTGATGCGCCGCGGGTCGAGGAGGATCGGCTTTCCCAGCGAATGCGAGAGGCATACCGCCAGCGCCAATCCGCCGCGCGGAACGCCGTAGATAGCGTCAAAACGGTCCGTACGGGGCCTGAGCGCCCGCGCAAGCTTCTTTACGTCCGTATCGAACTGCGCGTAGGTATACCGCTTTCTCATAATCATTGACCTTGGCCGCTCTTGAGGGGTAGTGTAGAGATAGCAAATTGCGAAAGGGGTGTTTTCCATGATAGCACGGCTTGTGGCCGCACTCTTCGTAGCGATTCTTGTCGCTGCGCTCCCGCTTCCCGCGGCAGGCGAGGAGAAATCACCGCTTACGGTGAGTATCGCGGTGGACCCGCTTCTGCGGGACCGCTTCAAGAGCCAGGAAGAGCTCGAGGCGCATCTTCTCGAACTCCTCAACCGGGCCTCGCTCATCTTCAACGCGGATGTCGGTAGGCGGTTCGTGCCCGGCGTGGTCGAGATCGGACTTCCGCCGAACACGGGCTTTTCGATCGATGATAAGAACGCCTTCGCATGGCTGGCCGAGAAGCTGAAGCGGCGCCCGTCGCGATTCTGGGTCTTTCTCATCGATCGGCCGCTCACCTCATGCAACATTCCGGGCGTTTGGGGCGGCTGCGGCATGATGAACGACCCCCGCTCCATCGTGGCGTACAACTCCGACCTGGCCTTCTCCCTGCAGAACCTGCTTCACGAGCTCGGTCACAACTGCGGGGCGGATCACAGCGAGTCGAAGGACTCCATCATGCATTCTGTCGGCCGGAACGCCACTTCGTACGGCGACAAGAGGGGCATCATTCGGGATACATGCGGGTAAGGGCGCAATGCCGCGGACGAATTCGTCCGCGGCATCCCTGTTTCTATACCTGCCGTTCTCTTTTCTTCGTTGTCACGCGGCCGCCCTGCCACTGGCCGCGATACAGGGTTCCGCCGCCCCTCACTTCCTCGAACTGGGCGTGCACAAAACGGGCTCCCAGCTCGATCTCGACCGTCACCGGTCCCTGATTGGAGACGCTGAACGTCACCGGCCCCTTGTAACCCGGCGCGACGTTGCCTGTCCGCAGAAAAAGGCCTGACCGGAACGTGGTGGTCCTGGGCTTGAAGTTGACCGTAATGTTCTTGGGGGTATTGAAGCTCTCGATCGTCTTTACCAGGTAGAAGTCCCCGGGTTTTATCCTGACGCTTTGCGTTTTGCCCTCGACATACTTCGCAATAAGTTCCACCTCCGGGGTCTTTCTGTCGGTCACGCCGAGGAACGCATCGCCTTTGATCCGGTATACTTCGCCGAGCCGCAGGTCGAAGCCGGCACCTTCGGGTTCCGTGAGCTCCCGCTCGCTCAAACCCTCCACCAAGCGTTTGGTTTTGACCAATGCCAGCAATTTTCGGGGGCCGAGGATCATATTCGGGTCAAGATTATCATTCCTGCTTAGAGCGCGCCAGTCGTGCCGAAGCCGCCGCGGGAAGGCCTGCCGAGATCTTCCACCTCTTCCCACTCGCATTTCACGATGGGCTTGATGATGCCCTGGACGATGCGGGCGCCTCGTTCCACCGTGACCGGCGCATCGGTGAAGTTATAGAGCGCGGCGGTGTACTCGTCATCGTTTCCGGAAAAGTCCTGGTCGCCAATCCCGACGCTGTTCGCGAGCATCAGGCCGCGTTTTTGGAGCGAACTCCGAGCGGCCAAGAAGAACATATGTGCTTCTGGCGTCTCGACGCAGACGTTCAGGGGCGCATACGCCACGCTCTTGGGCGGAACGACAACCATTGTTCGACTTGCGAGGTCAAAAGCCACTGCGCCCTTGGTCTGGTAGGCGGGAAGCGGTATGGACTTGTCGATGCGTCTGATGCGGATCTTCATATGCTGGGGGGCAGGGATTCGAACCCCGATTCACGGCTTCCTCGCCCAAGGCGAGTGCGCCTCAGGCGCAAAAGGCCGACTGTATATTTTATTGACCCACGTCCTTCGGCAAAGCTGGGAGACCAGGATTCGAACCTGGATTAAAGGCTTCAAAGGCCTCCGTCCTACCATTAGACGATCTCCCAGCTTTGCCGATGACGTTATCTAGAAATTTACGACCTTGGCCGGATTTCAAAGACCTCTCTCGTTGTACCGCTTCTGACTTTGTTTGACAAATCTCTTTGTAAACCAGCCGCCAAGGACGATGCCCTTTTGTGAAACGATTATCTCCTTTATTGTGTCGGCGTAATCTTTCAAGAGCGTTTCTACCGCTGCCAATGTACCTTTTGCCATCTTTTTCACTTTTTAGAACATAAACTTCAAACATAAGGTGTCCTACCCGCCTCGACTTGCCCCGCTCGTCGAGGGCGAGGCGGGCCATTAGACGACCCCCAATCGTACCCCTATACTATATGCAAAGTCGCAAAATTCCAAAATAAAACCATGCGCGGAAATTACAAAGCGGAAGAGTTCGATTACAAAAGCGGCATCGAGGGACTGACCGGCAAGATGCTCGAGGAGCACCTAAAGCTCTATCAGGGGTACGTGAAGAAGTCGAACGAGATCCAGGAGAAGCTCGAATCGGCCGAGAAGTCGGAAGCGAACGGCGTCTGGAGCTACATCGGCGAACTGAAGCGCCAGGAGACCTTCGCAGTGAACGGAATGAAGCTCCATGAGGTCTACTTCGGCCATCTCAAAGGCGACGGGAAGCCGGGCGGCATCCTGCTCCAGATGATCGAAAAGGACTTCGGCTCCTTAGGCGCCTGGAAGGAGGACATGGTGGCGACGGCGCTCTCCGCCCGCGGCTGGGCCGTCACGGCATTCGACCACCGCGACAACCGGCTCCACAACTATGGAAGCGACGCGCACAACGTAGGCGCGGTCTGGGGCGCGGTGCCCCTGATCGTGCTCGATGTCTACGAGCACGCCTACTTCATGGATTACGGCGTGAACCGCAAATCCTATCTCGACGCCTTCTTTAAGAACCTGGACTGGAGCTTCGCGAACAAACTAGTCGCCGACTACGGGTTAGAAATAAAGCACGGCGCGTAAGCCAGCTACTGCAAGGGGAGCCCCGCATCCTGCGGGGTTTTTCCTTCCCATTGGGTCCTGGTCGCGACCCAGCCCTCGGGACGTAATTCGACGGCAAGAAGCTTGAGGCGTTTGCCGTCCCTTACCGTATAGACCCCGGGTTCCTCGGCGAGAGCGCGAACCTTTCGCGCGATGATCTCCGGTTTATCCTTGCCGAACTCCACAAAGCCGTCTTCCGTCTTAAATTTTCCGGTGAACGTCGCCCGGGCGTGGTCTTGCGGAGCGGGGGAGAGTTCGCCCGCGAGGTAGCGGGGGAGGAGGGCGAGGGCGAGCTTAGCGCCCATCATGGCGAGCGCCTCCTCAAGCTCCCTGTAGGTCTCCTCGCCTTTTAAAACCAACGTTTCCTGCCCCAAAATCGGCCCGTGGTCCGTTCTCTCGTCAAGGAGGTAAAGCGTAACCCCCGTCGCGGCATCGCCCTCTAAAATGGCGGCCTGGATGGGCGAGGCGCCGCGGTGCTGGGGAAGAAGCGAGGGGTGGATGCCGATCGCGCCTTTGGGCGGGATCGCAAGAAGTTCTGCCGGGAGTATCTTTCCGTATGCCGCGACCATATAGCACTCCGCACCATGTCCCCGAAGTGTTTCGATAAAGCCCGCATCGATCTTCTCCGGCTGGAGCACGGGGATGCCGGCTTCCTCCGCTATGATCTTCGTGTCGGGTGGAGTGGGCATTTGTTTTCGCCCCGCCGGCCGGTCCGGATTCGCGACGACAAGAAGCGGCGGCATGCCGTCCGCAATGAGACGCTCAAGCACGACCGCCGCGAACCGCGGCGTGCCGAAAAAGATATAGTTAATTTTTCCCGTCATCGTCCGCTTCCTTCTTATAGAGCGAGCTGGCCTTGTCGATGAAAAGCCCTCCTTCAAGATGATCCAGTTCGTGCTGAAAGACGTGAGCCAAAAGGCCCCAGGCCCTGATCTTCACGGGGCGGCCATCCTTGTCCTCCGCGGAAAGCGTCACGCGCTCCGCGCGCTCCACGGTTCCGAAAACGCCGGGCACGCTCAAGCATCCTTCCTCGAGCAGGCGTTTTTTCTCGGATACTTTCTCGAGTTTCGGATTGAAAAGCGCGTAAAATTTTGTCCGGCCCTGCTCATCCGGGATCTCCGCGACGAACATGCGGTAGGGGAGCCCTACCTGGTTCGCAGCGAGCCCGATGCCGTCCGCGTCCTTCATGATGCGGCGCATCCGGACGATCAGTTCCCGGATCTCTTTTTTCGTGAGATCAGCGAAAACAAACTCCTCTGCTTTTTTGCGGAGGATTTTTTCCCTGTTGTTGCGGTTGATCGTGACGATTTCCATTGCGAAATGATTCTCATGAAGTAGGCGCCTTTGTTCTTCACGTTCGGGCGGCTGCCCACTTCCTTGGCGGCCTGGAGCAGATGCTCCGCGTCCGGCCGTTTGGCAAGGCGCATGTAGAGCGCCTTATGCGCCCGGTCGCCCAAGTACGCCGCCATGAGGAGCCCGATGAGCTGATGGCGGGAATACACCCTCGACCGTTTGGCGCGTTTCCGAAGGGTTTCGAGATACCCGTTCCCGCCTGTGGTGAGCGGTGTCGAACCGCTCCGGAACAACTCCATGACTTTATTTTATGGTATTATCGTGGACGCATGCAAAGACGGCTTTTTGTCGCCATCAATCTGCCCGAACGCGCGGTGCGTGAGATCGACGCCGAGGTCGCCGCGCTCGAACCCCTTTTTAAAAACGCGCCCGTACGCTTTCTCTCGCCCGAAACGTGGCATCTCACGCTCACGTTCCTGGGCGAGCAGGACGATGAGGCGCTCGGGGAGATCGTCCACGCCGCGGAAGAGACGGCTGCGGACGTTTCCGTCTTTCCTCTGCGTCTCGCCAAACTCCTGTACGGCCCGCCCGGCCGCACTCCGCGGATGATCTGGCTCGGCGCGGACCGCGAAAGCACGGACCGGCTTGCGGCGCTGAAAGTACGGTTCGACGGGGCGCTTCGCGAACGCGCTGTTCGCATCGGGGAAACGGAGCGCCGCTTCGAGGGGCATCTCACCCTTGCCAGATTCGCCGGTCACGTGCCCGCGCTCCCGCCGCTCGACATGGCGCGGCCGATCGAATTCGAAGCACTCTCCCTGGACCTGATGGAATCGCTCCCGGAGAGCGAGGGTGCCCGCTACGACTGTCTGGGCAAGGTGCCATTTAACGAGCTACAATAGAGGGACCTATGAAGCGTAAAATCGCCGCCTTCGCCGCAGTCATACTTATAGCCGGAGCCATCTTCGGAGGTGGCTTTTTCGGCGGCTTCGAGTACGGCCTTACCCAAACCAGGAACATCGTCGTCCAAGGAGTGAGCAATATGGACGAAGGGAATCCCGATGCCGATTTCGGGGTCTTTTGGGAGGCCTGGCAGACGCTTAAGGACAACCATATCGACGCCAAAAAGCTCGCCGATCAGGACTTCATCTACGGCGCCATCAAGGGCCTCGTGGGCTCCTTCGACGATCCTTATACCGAGTTCTTCAACCCGGAGGACTCGGAGAAGTTCGCGGAGGACCTGAACGGCGCCTTCGGCGGGGTCGGCATGGAGATCGGCATCCGGAACGATCAGCTTCTTGTCGTCGCCCCGCTAAAAGATACGCCCGCAGCGCGCGCGGGCATCCTGGCAGGCGACATGATCTTGGAGATAGACGGCGAGAGCACCAGCGGGCTGAACGTGCAAGCGGCCGTGAAGAAGATCCGCGGCGAACCAGGTACCGTCGTGAAGCTCCAGATCATCCGCGAGAGTTGGAGCGCGTCCCGCGAATTCGCCGTCACGCGCGAGATCATCACCGTGCCGACCCTGGACATGGAGATCAAGGACGGCAACATCGCGTACATACAGCTCTACAACTTCAACGAGAACGCCAATCCGTTCTTTTACCGCGCCATGGTGCGGGCCTCCGAGGAGGACGCGGAGGGCGTCGTACTCGACCTGCGCAACAATCCGGGCGGATTCCTCGAAGTGGCGGTTGACCTCGCCGGCTGGTTCGTGGAACGGGGCGCGACGGTGGTCTCCGAAGAGGACGCGCGCGGCGAGCGCAAGCCGCTTCAAGCCCGCGGCAACGCGGCGCTCTTGGACATACCGGTCGTGGTCCTCGTGAACGAGGGTTCGGCATCGGCGTCGGAGATCTTGGCAGGCGCGCTTCGCGATCTGCGCGGCGTGAAGCTTATCGGCGAAAAAACGTTCGGAAAGGGCACGGTCCAGCAGATCATTCACCTTGCGGATGACTCAACGCTCAAGATCACCATCGCCCATTGGGTATTGCCAAAGGGCACCATCATCGATAAGAACGGCCTCGAGCCGGACATCGAGGTGAAGCTGACCGAAAAGGACATCGAGGCAAAGCGCGATCCCCAGCTCGACCGAGCCTTGGCGGAGATCAAAAAGGAGATCGAAAAAGCCCGGGCGCAACTGTAGTTCCATGCGGGTCCTTCTGGTACGCGACGTCCCCGGCGTAGGAAAGAAAAACGAGGTCAGGACCGTGCCGGATGGTTACGGAAGGAATTTTCTTATTCCCCAAGGCCTTGCGCGGATGGCAACGGAAGGGGTCGTCCGTGAGACCTCCATGCGGCACGATCAAGAAGAAAAGCGCCGCGAGGAACTGCTTCTCGCGCATCGCGCAGCCGCGGAGCGCCTCAAAGGGATGAAGCTGTCATTAGAGGTGAAGGCGGGGGAGAAAGGCGAGGTCTGGAGTCCGGTTGGCGCGAAGGACATCGCAAAGGCCCTCGCGGGAAAGGGCTTGGGGGATATTGAAGTGAAATTGGAACGCCCCCTCAAGCAGTTGGGGGCGCACCGGGTAACGGTCGATTTCGGACTTGGCGTTACGTGCTCTCTCAGCGTCGAACTAACACCATCGTAGCTTTGCGCCGCGCGCCGTCAAAGCGTGTCTTGATCTTTGAGCGATACATGACCACGCCGCCTTTGAGCGCGTAGAGCGTGTCGTCGCTTCCTCTCCCGACATTCTCACCGGGAAGGTAGCGGGTGCCGCGCTGGCGAATGATGATCTGGCCCGCAGCCACCTTCTCGCCGTGCTGGCATTTGATGCCCAGCCGCTGAGAGTTGGATTCGCGACCGAGCTTTGTTGAACCGCCGGATTTTGTATGAGCCATGGAAGTTGTGCGTTACGGGGTACGGGTAGTATAGTAGAAAAAAATCGCTTCAATGTCAATTTTCCATTTCCGGGAACTCTGGAACGGGCATCGCGCAAAGATACTTATCTCCGCCGCGGCGTTCCTTTTCGGCTCCGCGAGCTTCCTTGCGGGATACCTCGTGGCGTTCGAATACCGGCCCACCCCCATTATTATCGAAAAATGCTCGTCTACTTTGTAAGGCACGGCGAGAGCGAATTTAACGCCCAGCATCTCCATCAGCATCCCGAGGTCCCGCTCTCGGAACTCGGCCGCACGCAGGCGGGATTCCTCGCCCAGCGCCTCGCACGCGTACCCCTCGACGTGATCCTCGCAAGCCCCTACCTTCGCGCCAAGGAGACCGCTCTCATCATCAACGAGCGCCTCGGGAAGCCAATCGAGTACCTCGACCTTCTCGTCGAGCTTAAGCGGCCATCAGAGATCGAGGGCCGCTTAAGCCGCGATCCGGAAGTGGAGGCGGTCAAGAACCTCATCATCGAGAACTACGAGAAGAACGATGGCGCCTGGCGCCACTCCGATGAGGAAACGTTCGACGAGTTCCGCGGCCGGGCATTGGAGCTGCTGCGCCTGCTCGAAGGCCGGGCGGAGAAGCGCGTCCTCGCGGTGAGCCACGGTGCCTTCATTAAAATGACGCTCGCGGCAGCGCTCATCGGGCCGGCGGTCGCGCCGCGCGATTTTCTTCAGTTTTACTACGGCTTCAAATCCTCAAATACGGGGGTGTCGGTCATCGAGCGCAAGGAAAACGCTTGGCGGGTGGTCACATGGAACGACCTCGCGCATCTGGACCATCTGGAATGAGCGCCCCGCGGGGTGTATTGTTGGGAATAGTCCATTGATATTTTTGAGGAGGCGCGCGTGACCAAGGACAAGATACGGCAGGTCATCGGCATCTATCGCCGCTATTTCGAGAGCCGCGGCATTCCCGCGATCGCCATGCTCCACGACGAGCCCCCGCGCACCCGCGAGGAGGCGCTCCAGCACTGCCATTCGATGCTCGACAAGATGGAAGAGTTCGTGAACAAGGGCCGCATGGACAAGGCCTTCCGCTGGCTCGGCTTCGTCCAGGCCTGCCTCTGGGTGCATACCGTGCATACGCTCGACGAGCTCATGGACCACAACCGGCCCCGCGAGGGCGATTGACAAGATACGGAAGATGTCGTATTCTATCGCACAGCACAAACTACCCGACCAAGGAGGACGTGATGGCACTGAGCACGAAAGAAAAGGCTGTCTTTCTGCCCCTGCGACTCACCGCGCCCCACACGGTCGCCAAGGTCCTGGCGCTCGTCTACTCGGACGAGGGTACGGTGGCCGCGGCCATGGGTCCCGAGGGGAGTCCGCTCCTCCAGTACGCCCACGGCATGCAGAAGAAGATGCTCTTCACCGTGCTCGAGCTCCTCGATCACTGCGAGGACGAGCGCGAGCTCACCGTCGTGAAGCAGGGCCTCCGGGCCTGGTGCGACAAGAGCTACGCCTGACCACCGAGGGGCGCCGCGCCCCTCTCAAAAACAACGGTTTGCCGGCTTTTCCATAAAAAACCGGTGCATTTTTTTATTCGGACGAACTCTTGAAGAGAAGGGGTTTGTATTGTAGAGTAGCGGCAGAAATTTGATCCCATTCAGATCCGGCATGGAGGTTCGTATGGCGAAGATCCGCGGCATCGTGCTAGAGAAAGTCATGCACGAGAGCGAAGGCGAAGAGGTCCTGCGGCTCACGCGAGACGTCACCGTCCACGTGGAGCGCGGTGACGGCCTTCGAGAGATCGTGATGACGTTCCAGAGCGCGCTGGGACAGGTCCTGCCCTTCATCGCGAACGGCAAGCAGAACCGCACCAAGCGCGCCTCGGCGACCATCGTCATCGCGCCGATCTCCGGCGAGGTGATGTACGAGGTGGCGCGGACGCTCAAGTCGCGCATCACGGTCGGCGGCTTCAGAGAATGGCACCAGTACGAGCTCGCGGTGGATGCTTCGATGCCCGCGCGCATCACGGTCGTCATCCTCACGCCGTTTCCCAACTATCCCGTCTGGTCCGTCCACAAGTCGGGTCCGAGCGTCGCCATCTTCGATGGCGGCAGCGACCTCGGCGTATAGCAGTCCATTCGCC
>CAZUVI010000005.1:22733-24210 GCA_964623795.1 uncultured Candidatus Saccharibacteria bacterium
GCCGCGGACGGGTCCGGGGCGCACCTTCTCGCGGCCGCCCTTGGGCCGCATCGAGGCGCCGCACCGCAGGCATGATTTTATCTGGTCGATGCGCAGTATCCAGCGCGTCTGAAGGTTCGGGAATTCGTACTTCATGGCATCCATGTACGCCGATGTCTGGAGGTTGTAGTCGCGGTAGATGGCCTGCGAGGTCTTGATGTCGAGAACGCCGAACCGGCCATCGATAAGGGCGAGCGTATCGATGGTGCCCGCATAGCGGTGGTCGTGGTTCACGATGCGCCGCTCCACGTGCTCCGGAGCGACCTGGATGTTCTTCTCGTCCATAAACTCCCGGAACGCCTCGACGCCCGGCCGCACCTCCTCGGGGATCGGGTCGTTCTTGCCCGTCAGGATACCCTCCACCGCCTCATGCATCATCGTGCCCTCCTCGGCGGATCTCTCGGTTATCGCGCGCGCGTCCCGGTAGCTCGCCGCCTGGCCATAGAAAAAATAGAGCGCCGGTTTTGCCTTGATCTCCAATATCTTTGTCACGCGCGGGAACCAGACCCCGTCGATGACGTAGCCCGCCTTCTCTTTGAACTCTTCGACGTTCTTGTAATCCCAGAGCGACATAAAGGTCTATTCCACGAGAAATTTTGTGAACTCCACGACATTTCCGGCGCCCACCATAAGGATCACCGCGTCCGAAAGCTTGCCGAAGCGCCCCACATTGAGAGAGAGGATATTCGGGAGCTCCTTGGGGTCCGCGGCATAGATCACCTGACGCGGACTCCGGCCGCCGTAGCGCACCGCGTCCGCAAGCGCGAGGGAGGTGATCTTGGAGGGCTTTTCGTCGCGGCCCGCGACCTCGTAGGTGTCGAGAAGCACCAAGCCGTCGAGTCCCTCGAACGCCTTCACGAAGTCCTGAAAGAGGAGCTTGAGCCGCTCCTTTTGGTGCGGCTGGAAGACGGCCCATACCTTCTTTCCCGGGTAGGCCTCGTGCGCGGCCCGGATGGTCGCCTGGAGTTCCGTTGGGTGGTGTGCGTAATCGTCGTAGACCTTCGCGCCCCGGAACGTTCCCTTGTATTCCATGCGCCGCCAGGAGCCCTTATAGGCCGCAAGCGCTTTAAGGCATTTCTCCTCCGGCACGCCGAGCGCCGTCGCGGCCCTCATGGCAAGAAGCGCGTTCGAAAGATTGTGCGCGCCGGGAATGCGGATGTGCTTTCTCGCAATTTCGGCGTCCTTGCCGTTCGCGGATATCCAATAGATCTTCTTGTGCTCGAGCTTGTCCTTGAGCGAAAGAAGGTTCGCGTCGTCCTTATTCAAGACCAGAAAGCCCCGCGGGTTCACGTTCGCGAGAAATTTGAGGAACGCCTCCTTCACGCCGTCGAGATTTCCGTAGACGTCGAGATGCTCGCGGTCGACGTTCGTCACGACCGCCGCGTACGGGCGGTATTCGAGGAAGGCGCGCTTGAACTCGTCCGCCTCGAGCACAAAA
>CAZUVI010000006.1:0-2625 GCA_964623795.1 uncultured Candidatus Saccharibacteria bacterium
AGGCGTTCGGCGGGCACTTCGGTTCGCTGCCGAAGGATCTTCTGCTCGGTATCGGGTCCGGTATCCAAAAGTGTCATTTCGTGGTGCGCGAGGACGTGCTCGGACAGTTCAGGGAATATACTGATCTTGCGCAAGAAAGGGGCTATGCCAGTTTTGCCGCTAGAAAAGGGGATGAGTATTTTGTTGACTTGCGCGCGATACTTCTTCGGCAGGCCGAAGAAGCGGGGATCAAAAAAGTCGAAGCAGTCCCGGATTGTACCTATTGCCTTGCGGATAAGTATTTCTCCTACCGCCGCGACAAGCCGGCGATCCCCGAAGTAATGGTTGCGTATTGTATGCTCAACTCATGAAGCTCGTACTCGACAAAGACCTTGCGACGCTCTCCCTCTACGCGCTCGGGGATGAGGTGCAAAAGGTGACGGGCGGGAACCGCGGCGCGAAGGAGTTCTTAGTGCACACCTTTCGGGATCCTCGTCTCCTTACGGACAATGCGGCGAACGCAAAACTATCCTCCACGCTCCGCGACGCGGTCGTGAAAACCTACGAATTCCCCGGCCGCGTTACGGAATACGACGGCGTCTCCGTCTACTGGTCGGAAGCGGACTATCCCGGCGTCTGGGCGCCCTCGATCGACACGATGCTCTTCGCGCGGGCGCTCCGAAAGACGCTCGTCGGCACCCGCCGCCTGCGCGAGGCGCGCTCCCTCCTTGAGATCGGGTGCGGGAGCGGCTTTCTTGCAAAATACGTCCTTATGAAAAAACGGGCGCTTGGGACGCCCCTTGAGCTTGCCCATCTTATGGATATCAACCGCGATGCCATAACGTGCGCGCTCGACAACCTCGAGGAGGCGCGCCGCGGTACGGACGTTTTCTACTCCCACAACCGCATCGGCGCCCCGCTTCATGTGAACCGCCGCTACGACCTCGTCATCTGCAATCCGCCCTACATTCCGCGCCCCGCGGCGGGGAAGGACAACCCTTACGAGGGGCTCTTTCTCTATCGCGAGATCGCCGAGAGGGCCGAAACGATGCTCCATCCCGGCGCGCGCCTCTATATCTGTTTCAGCTCGCTTTCGGAAGACATTGCGCTGCCGCTTTTCCGGGAAAAGTTCGCGGTGCGGTTCTTGGACGCGCTCAAGGTGCCGCTTAAGATACCGCCGGTCTTTTCGGGGCTTAGCGCAGAGAGCCGACGGTGGGTGCGGCATCTTGAGAGGCGCGGCACGGTTGACGTGGACAAGACAGAACGCTCCGGCTACCGCTATTGGGAACGAATTCGGATCGCGGAGTGTGCATTGAGATAAGCGACGGCCCCACTAGGAGTGGGGCCGCTTGGTGAGCATCGTATGGAGCAGAACGATGCCCCAGAGAAAGTTCAGGACCGCGAACGGCCAGGCGTGCGTGATGATGCTGAAGATGAAGAGCGGCACGCCGGCCCAAAAGAGGAGGTGATTGCTCATGGGGCGCGGCGCGGATGCTACGCCGAGGGCGACGAGAGCGAGGCCGACTGGTCCCGTGAGTCCCCAGTCAGCTCGGACGTATCCGCCCGTAGAGAGAATGGCAAGCGCGAGAGCGGCGGCGAGCATGGTGAGCCACGACAGGAGCGCTGGCTTCAGGTTCAGGACGCCGCCCAAGCCGGCGAGCACGATCACCGCCTGGAGCAGGATGAACACCGTGTTGCCGAAGAGATAGGCGCCCGCCATGAGAAGAAGGGGCCCGATGAAGAAGCACCACTTCTGGATGTCGCGTTTGGCCCTGACACCGGCAAGCGAGATGATCATCCCGCCGTACGCGAACGCGTTCGCGAGGAGCGTTTCCACGCGCATCTCCTTTGAGCGATAAAGAATTACTGCCCGGAATCCTATCAGCGATCTAAGCAGCGGTCAACGGCAAGCCGCATATGCTCCACGAACTTTTCTTTTGAAAATCGTTGCGCCGATGCGGCGACGCGGTTTCGATCAAATGGCAGTGTCTCGAAACGGCGCACCGCGGCGATGAGCGCTTCGGCCGTCTGCTCGGGGAAGAGGACGCCGTTCCGGCCGTCCGCCACGATCTCTTTCGCGCCGCCGGCATCGTAGGCGATGACGGGCGTGCCGCAGGCGAGCGCCTCCGCGGCTACGAGGCCGAAGTCCTCGACTTGGGGAAAGATAAGCGCTTTTGCGGAGGAGTAGAGACGGCGAAGCTCGGCGGTATCCGGGACGAAGGGCAGGAACTCGATCGTGGAGCTGGCGCGTCGCTTCAGCGCCGCGCGTTCCGGCCCGTCGCCCACGATCGTAAGCGGCAGGCCAAGCTTGTTAAACGCGTCGATCACAAGATCGAAGCGCTTGTAGTGGAGCATCCGCCCGGCGGCCAGATACCGGTCGCCGCGCCGTACGCTCGCGTCGGGATAGAAGACCGCGGTATCCACCGGCGGATGCGCCACCTCCGCCTCGCGGCCATAGACGCGGCGGATCTTCTCCGCGATGAAACGCGAGTTCGCGATAACAATGTTCGGCTTCTGGCCGGCGCGATAGTCCCAGCGGCGCAGATACCAGAGGAGCGGCGCAAGCGCGGCGCGCACCGCGGGGTTCGTGCCGAGTTTGGCCGTAAGATAGTCCGGTTCCCAAGCGTAGCGGAGCGGCGTGTGGCA
>CAZUVI010000006.1:2725-7249 GCA_964623795.1 uncultured Candidatus Saccharibacteria bacterium
ACCTCAAGCACGCGCTCCGCGCCCCCGTACTGATTGAGATAGTCGTGGACTAGGGCCACCCGCATACCTATAATTGTAGTGTGATTCACGTCTTCCTGAAACGCATTCTCGACATCGCCGGCGCGTCACTGGGGCTTCTCGCGATCTCGCCCTTCGTTCCTTTGATCGCCGCGGCGATCCTCTGGGAGTCTCCGGGGCCGGTTCTGGTGAAGCTCTCCCGCGTGAGCAAGGGAAAGGTGATAAAAGTATACAAGTTCCGTTCAATGATGCACGGCGCGCACGCGATGAAGCCGACCCTCGCGCACCTGAACGAACGGCGGGACGGGCCGTTCTTCAAGATCAAGAACGATCCGCGGCTCACGAGAAGCGGCAAAGTGCTCCGGAAGTTCCGCATCGACGAGTTTCCGCAGCTCGTGAACGTCCTTACGGGGGAACTGGCGCTCGTGGGGCCGCGGCCGCACGAACCGGAGGAGGTGATCCACTATCCTAGCGAGCACCAGCATCTGCTCCTCGCGAAGGCGGGCGTGACGGGGCTTTCACAGGTGAACGGCGCTTCAAGTTTGCCGTTTCTTAGGGAACTCGAGCTCGATAGCCGCTATGTGAGGAACCCCTCTCTTCTTGCCGATCTCAAGATCATCGGGAAGACGGTCGCGATCGTCTTCTCCGACCCCACTGCAGTATGAGAATCCTGATAGACGTGCGACTTCTGAGCCGCGGTAAGACCTCCGGCATCGAGGAGTATGCCCGTTCGCTCATCGATGCTCTGCTTCACGAGGGCAACAACGAGCTTGGTCTTTTCTACAACGGCCTCAAGAAGGCGCCGCTTCCCGAGCGCTGGCTTAGGGAGCCGAGCGTTACGGTAATCGACCGGAGGATGCCGAACAAGCTCTTCGACCTTCTCTCGCGCCTGCCTGCCGGCGGGCAGAGCACGCTCCGCGTTCCGGACATCGAGCGCGATTTCCTGCCCGATGTCGTGTTCAGCCCGCACTTCAACATCCTGCCCCGGACGCGAGCCCCGCGCGTCATAACCTTTCACGACCTCTCGTTCCTTCACCGTCCCGACTTTTTCAGGGCTCGCCATCGGCTCTGGCACTGGCTCCAGGACTATCGCCGCCAGGCGCTTCGCGCCGACCGCATCGTAGCCGTTTCGGAGTTCACCAAAAGCGATCTCGTGGACCTTTTGGGCATCCCCGCGGAGCGGGTCAGCGTGGTCCACTCCGGCGTGAACGATCTTTTCTGCAGGCAGGATGAGGCCAAGGTCGCGGAGTTTCGGCGGAACCGCGACTTGAAGCGGCCGTTCCTTCTGTATCTCGGCACCATCGAGCCGCGCAAAAACCTTCGCGCCGTGATACGCGCGTTCAATCTCCTCAAGCGCGAGGAAGGGTTCGCCGGGCTCGAACTCGTGCTTGCGGGTCCCCGGGGCTGGCTCTACGGCGAGATCTTGGAAGAAGCGCAGAACTCCGCCTTCCGCGATGACATCAGGTTCTTCGGCCAAGTACGGAACGAAGAACGGCCGCTTCTCTATGCCGCCGCATCGCTTTTCGTCTACCCCTCGTTCTTCGAGGGATTCGGCTTTCCGCCGCTTGAGGCGCAGGCATGCGGCACGCCGGTAGTCGTCTCGAACCGCACCTCATTGCCCGAGGTCTTCTCTCCGCTCCCCGGAGGGGCGTCGCTCGCGGATCCATGGCGGGTAGAGGAGATCGCGGATGCCGCGCATTCGCTGCTCTCCGACCCAGCCGCGCGGAACGAGGCGATACGCAAAGGGTTCGAGAATGCGGAACGGTTCCGCTGGCCGCGCGTGGCCGGGGAGATGCGGAAAATTTTCGCCGAGCTCGTGTAGAATCGTAGGGAAGCTGTCATGCCGCGCATACCAAAAAAGAACATTTCGGGCGTGCTGTCCGACATCAAGCCGCCCGCAGGCGGGCGGCGCCTGCCTGCCGGCAGGCACGGCATCTCCACGCCGCCGAAACGGACGCCCTCGCCGCGGTCGGCGTTCGGCAGGGGCGTCCGCATCGAATCGGCGCCGCCACCCCGCACCCGCACACGCTTCCGGACAGGCCGCATTGCGCTCCTCGCTCTTCTGGCCTTGCTTCTCGGCATCGGCGTGTATGGAGGCCTCCTTTATAGCGAGAAAGGAGGCGCTCTCGCCTCAATGGGCGCCGCCGTCGAGGCCTTTAAGGACTCCGTGCGGTTTTTTACCGAGCTCAACCCCGGCGAGGCCAAGCGCTCGCTGGAGTCCGCCGACAAGGAGCTCAAGGACATCCGCGACCGCGGGGAGCAGTACGGCATCTGGAGCGTCGCCGAGGTCGGGGGAAAGATATGGCCGACGCTTGAGCGCTTTCCGCGCGCTTTCCGGCTCGTCGAGGCGCTGACCCGCTCCGCGATCGAGATCGCGGGAAGCGCGGAGGAGCTTAAGGCGAACGGCGTTGCCTACTTCACCTCCGGCGAGGGAGGCAAGCTCCTTGGGGAATTGGAGAGTGTGCGCGCGAACGCGGAGAAGATACGGAAGCTGGGAGAGGAGCTCACCGCGCTCTCAAGCGACCTCGAATCGTTCGTCGCCCTTCCCATCCCGGACAATTATCTGGAATGGAACACGGAGTTCCTGCGCACCGAGGAATTCATGGATGGCGTTCTTGCGCTTCTCGGCGCTCCCGGGGAGCGGCACGTCGCTCTCTTTTTCCAGAATCCTTCCGAGATGCGGCCCGGCGGCGGCTTCATCGGCAGTTATGCGGATGTGACGGTCGAGCGGGGCGCGATGAAAGGGCTCGACGTACGCGACATCTACGACCCGGACGGCCAGCTTGATGAGAAGGTGATCCCGCCGAAACCGCTCCAGGCCATTACGACGAGCTGGGGCGCGCGCGACGCGAACTGGTTCTTCGACTTTCCGACCTCGGCCCAAAAGGTCATCGGTTTTCTCGAGGCTTCAAAAATGTACAAGGAGCGCGGCGTCGTCTTCGAGGGCGCGATCGCGGTCAACACGGACGTCATCGAGTCGGTGCTCGAGCTTGTCGGCCCCGTCGAGCTTCCGGAATACAAGCTCACGCTCGACGCCGGGAACTTCCTTGAGGAGGTCCAGAAGGAGGTGGAGGCGGGGGAGTCGAAGCGTGTGGGGGAGCCGAAGCGCATCCTTCGCGATGCCACGCCGATCATTCTCGATCGCCTCAGCGCGCTCGATGATGCGGGGAAGCGCGCTCTGGCCCTGCGGATCGCCGCGCATCTCGAGCATGGCGACATCACGTTTTACTTCCGTGACCTCTCGCTGCAGAACTTCTTTCTGGCGCACGGACTCGCGGGCGCCGCAGCCGACCTGCCCCAGCCGTTCTTCGGCGACTATCTTGCCGTCGTGAACGGGAACGTCGCCGGCGGAAAGACCGACATCTACATGCGGCAAGAGGTTGCCGTGCGAAGCGCCATCGATGTTCAGGGCATGGTGAAGACGGACGTGACGGTGAAGCGGACCCATACCGGAGCGAACGCGCGCTACAGCTGGTACCGCGCGACGAACCAGAACTACCTGCGTCTTCTCGTCGCGCCGGACGTCAAATTGGTTTCTCTTACGGGCGATACGCCGAAGACCGTACGCGCTCCGATCAACTACGAAAAGAACGGCTACCGCGCGGATCCCGATGTGGTCCGGCTTGAAGCGAACGAACGCGAGAGCGGCAAGAAGGCGATCGGGGCGTGGTTCACCGTGAAAGCGGGGACGACCGGCACGCTCCGCGCGCGGTACGAGAATCCCGTGCCGATGCCGCTCGCGGACGGCGGAGAATTCGCGGTGATCTTGGAGCAGCAAAGTGGCGTGCGCGAGCGCATCCGCTACGAGCTTGAAGCGCCACCCGGTTACATCTGGCGGGAGGCAAACGACACGCGATACGTTTACGAATCCGAGGACCCGCCGAAGCGCGTGATGACGACGCTTACGCTCAAGAAGATTTGATGAGCGGAGTTGGGTACGGTATGCTTGCCCGGCAATGCAGAATATCCGTAACTTTGTAATAATCGCCCACATCGACCACGGAAAGTCGACCCTTGCCGACCGGCTGCTTGAGGCCACAAAAACCGTCGAGGCGCGGCGCATGAAGCCGCAATATCTCGACCAGATGGAGCTCGAGCGCGAGCGCGGCATCACCATCAAGATGGCGCCGGTGCGCATGGAATACGCGCCGTCCGCCGGCGAGCGGTTCGTCCTGAACCTCATCGACACGCCCGGGCACAGCGACTTCGGCTACGAGGTTTCGCGCGCGCTTACGGCCGTCGAAGGGGCGGTGCTTCTGGTCGACGCAACACGGGGCATCCAGGCGCAGACCCTCGCCAATTTTCATAATGCCAAAAAGGCGGGCCTTGCCATCATCGGCGCGGTGAACAAGATCGATCTTAAGCCGCCGGCGCAGGACGACGTGATCTTGGACCTTGCGACGCTTCTCGAATGTTCGCCGGACGACATTCTGCGCGTCTCGGGAAAGACGGGGGAAGGGGTTCCGGAATTGCTCCGTACCATCGTTCGCCGCGTGCCGCCGCCGA